>JACAEV010000143.1 GCA_013388645.1 Syntrophaceae bacterium
GAACTTTCCGGTGGGCAGCAAAAAATCTTAGAATTAGCTCGCATTCTCATGTTTGATCCAAAAATGATTCTTCTTGACGAACCTTTTGCTGGGATTCATCCTCTTCTGAGAACCAAATTTCACGAAATGATTCTGACTCTTCACAGAAAAGGGACGACCTTTATCTTGGTCAGTCATGATCTTCCTTCGCTCTATCTCCTGTCTTCGAGAATCATTGTTCTCGACAATGGGCGGAAAATTGCGGAAGGTTCAGCAAGGGAAATCCAGAAGAATGAGGCTGTTATTGAGGCCTATCTGGGGAGATAAGATGGTGATCCTTGAAGCCAAAGAGATTGAGGTGAGTTACTACGGAGATATTAGCATCCTTCAGGGAGTAAACCTCTCCGCAGAAGTATCAAAGATCACCGCTATCATTGGCCCGAATGGTGCAGGAAAATCAACCCTTCTTAAAACACTCTGTGGGTTCTTAAAACCCAAGAAGGGCAAAGTCTTCCTCCGTGGTCGGGAGATTACAGGGGTTCAGCCTCATACGTTGATGAGTATGGGACTCTCTTACATTCCTCAATATAATAGCCTTTTTCCGGACCTTACCGTAAAAGAAAATTTAGAATTGGGTGCTTGGACATTCCGGAAAGATCATAAGCGCATTCGAGATGGGATAGAAAAGGTTTTCCAGAGATACCCTTTTCTGAAAGAGAAAGCCTCCACCAAGACGACGAAGCTAAGTGGAGGACAGCAGCGTATCCTTGAGCTGGGTAGAACCCTCATGGGGTCTCCAGAGGTGCTTCTTCTTGATGAGATCACTGCAATGATTGCTCCAATCGTTGCAAAAGAGATATATCAGGATATTGAAAATCTTTCAAAAGAGAAAATAACCGTTGTCATGGTTGATCAAAACGTCCGGCAGGTCATTGAGATTTCGGACTATATTTTTATTCTGGAACTCGGGAAGAACAAAGTGAGCGGAACGAAGGAAGAATTTAGCGGACGACTAAAAGATGTCATTCAGGATTGGTTAGTATACGAAAATGTGTAGAGGGAAGGAGGTGAATGTCTAAATCATTTTACAAATTTGATAAGTGACAAATACTCAAAGAAAGGGGGTCATGATCATGGTTGAAAAAAAGATCTTTTTCTGGGCTATGGTTCTTTTCGTCTCAACACTTGCCTTCTCATCGGTAGATTCCTATTCAAAGGATCATATCGTGATAGGAACAACCATCTCAACAACAGGAAGCTTTACTTTTGCCTCCTCTCAAGGTTTCAAGGGCCTCCAGGTCTGGGTGGATGATGTGAATAAGCGAGGAGGAATCTTTGTCAAGGAGTTTAACAAAAAGCTCCCGGTCAAACTCGTCTATTATGATGATCGAAGTGACAAGGAAACGGTTGTAAAACTTTATGAAAAATTAATCACGGAGGACAAGGTTGATATTGCTTTTGCTCCTTTTGGATCCACTCTCACAGGGGCTGCTGCCGCCATCACGGAAAAATTTGGGCGTATGTTGATCATCTGGTCTGCCGCAGCCGATGCCGTCTATGAACAGGGTTATAAATACATTGTCTCTGCAACCGAGGTACCGAACTCCCTCATGCCTAAGCCAGAAGTCGAACACATGGCTGCCCTAGGTGTAAAAAAGATGGCTGTCATCTATTCGGATGAGCCTTTTACGGCCGGTATGGCTCGGTTTGCCAAAAGCATTGGGGAGAAGTTGGGAATGACTGTTCCCATTTTTGAGAAGTACTCCCCGGGGACAAAAGATTTTACCATCCTGCTCCAAAAGGTTCAGGCTTCAAAACCGGATGCATTCTATGCCTCAGCTTATATGGATGACCTCAAGAATATACTTCGCCAAATGCGAGAATTAAACGTTATGTTCAACTATGTGTATATGGTCTATTCTGGAATGCCCCAATGGTTGGATTTGGGAGACGAAGGCCTTTACATTTTTGGACACACCCTTTTCCATGACGATTTAAAGTGGAAAGTGAACGCGGGGATGGATCTGACACAATTCGTAGCCCACTTCAAAACCCTTTTCCCCAGATCAGAATATCCACCCGATTTTCAGACCTCATTGGCTTATGGGGCTGGAGTGATTTTAGAAGAAATGATTAAAAAGGCCGGCACACTGAACGCCAAAGATTTGAAGCAAGCGGCAATTGATTTTTCTGGAAAGTTGACTGTGATGACAGGACCTTATGAAATCGATTCAACAGGAAAACAACTCCAGATGCCCTTCACAGTGACTCAGGTACAAAAAGATAAGACCACGGGAAAATTGAAATTTATTCTCCTCTGGCCTAAGGCAGTGGCAACAGGTGAACCGGTGTATCCGATCCCCTCATGGGATAAAAGAAAATAAGGAAATGCGGATAGGCCGACTGAAAGAGGTTGGTCTATCCGCATTATTATTAAAAAATTTCTAAGATGGCCAATTAAGAAATCTGATTGTTGGTTTTCGACGGAAATAATTTCAGAAGGATATTTTAAAAGCCTTTTGAGGAGGAAAAGCCATGGCAAATCGAGAACAACTTCTTGATGAAATTTCTGAACTGGCTCTTATGAATGATATGAACTACCTTGGTTGAACGCAAGCGGTTCTTGCAGCCCTGCAAGAAAAGCTAAATATTGGAAGTAAAGAGGTCTTAAAAGCCGGAAGTGCCCTGGCCGGTGGTGTAGCCAGGCAGGGAGAAACTTGCGGTACACTTATGGCTGCTATTATGGCGATCGGCTCCTTGGTTGGCAGAGAGAGGTTTGAAGATTTAGACCAATACCGGAAAGCGATAGGGATAGCAACCAAGGTTTACGAGCTTTTTAAGGAACGGATTGGACATACCCTTTGCTGGGAGATTCATAAAATCCGATATGGGAAGGTTTATCGACTCTTCATTCCAGAGGAACATGAAGCTTTCCACAAAATGGGTGGCCATGGCTGCAAGGGGTGTCCAGAGGTATGCGGCATTGCAGCCAAGATCGCCGGTGAGATCATCCTTGATATCAAAGAAAACCAATAAAAAATGAGACTACACGGTAGCCCCGAATTTATAGGTTGTGTTTAATGGAAATTTAATAATGAAAATCTCATTTACCCCGTATAATCCCAAAAGCCTCAGCCTTCAGGGCGAAGGCAATTTCAAATCTAAGGGTGAAGACAAGCCCTGTCTTTTAGCACAGGGAAATACGGGGTTCACTTTGTAGCAGCCATCTCTTTTTTTAACGCTTCGTATTCATCCAGAAAACCCCATTTTTCTATCAACCAATTCGTTCGAGCTTCACTATCCATTCTCTTAAATAAGCTGGCTTCGGCATCAGAGAGGATTTGAAAAATCTGTTTAATTCCAAAATCGTCAGAGGCTAACGTGCGGGCCACCTCATAAGCAATCATCCCCATATTGGCCAAACTCTTTTTTTGAAATGACCTCTGGAACAAAACAATCCGGAGGGTAAATTCATCTCCGAGACCGGTTGGTTCCTTCTGATCTCCCCCATGGATGAGATTCAAAACGGTCCGGGAGATCGGAATGGTTAAATTAGAAGACACCGAATCTTTTGGAAGCTCATAAAACAAGAGGAGATTTTTAAAAAAAATGGAACCGAAGGGTGAGCTGTAAACTCGGCTCAGAAATGTCAATAAACAGGACCCCAATTCATTCGAGAGGACATGAGAATGGTCAATAATCTGGGCAATCAAATTCTGCTTCCTCAATTCATCCTGTTCTCTCTTTTCTGCCTCAAGCTGTTTGCTCGTCCGTAAACAATCCCGAATCTCGTCGCAGTTTCGGCATTCGGGCTTGGTCTGGGTGATGGTTTGTCCGTCCTTTAAGATGATCTCTTTAATTGACCCAAAACAATCTTTTTTTTCCATCCCGTGCCATCGCTTTTAGATTTGAAATCGGATCCCCATGCTATTCATAGACCAAAAACTTTCAAACTTGTCAAGTGAAATTTGGTGGATCAAATGAGCTTAACCTTCCTTTTTCAACACCAGGTCGATGATCAGCTCGTTGGCAAGACGGTGGAGTTCTTCTCTAAATCCTGTTTCCGAGATCGACCTGGGGACCTCCACTTCAATTTCCATTTCAAAGAGAGGAGTTCCGCTCTCTGCGGAAAGCACACGGCGGGTCTCCATATCGATGATATTCACCCTTCGATCAGCCAGGAGTCGGGAAACTTTGAAAACAATCCCTGCATGGTCTATCCCTGAGGTGGTAATCTTAAACCGATCAGTCTGTTCTTTGAGCTTAGGGTAAGCCTCTTCAAAAGTGATCGGAGAGTAGAAGACGGTCAAATTCTTCTCCCGTTCGAGTCGCTTCAGGCCAGAAGGAAGCTTTTGATTGACCTCTTCCCTTTCGGTTGAAAAAAGGAGCAACAGTGCAAAATGGTTCCGCAGAAGGCTCATGCTCGAATCCTCGATGTTTCCTCCACACTCATAAATCACTTCTGACACATCGGCTACGATTCCTGGCCGATCCTTTCCCACTGCTGATAAAATGAAATAAGTCTTCATGGTCTCCCCCTAAATCACGTGACCCGTGACTTGTGTTTTGTGAATCGACTACTTCTTTCGGTCGCCAACTATTTTACCCTATCACCCTACCACTCTATCTCCCAATCTTCTTACTCAAGGATTTCCAAATGGGCAGAACAGACTTTCAGTCGTTTGCTGCCGGCGGTTGCAAAAATAATGGTTGCCTTTTGATTCTCGTCCATTCCTTCCACCGATTTGACCCTTCCCACACCAAAAATGGGGTGCCTGACGCGCATCCCTGTTTTAAGTGGAAAGAACCCTTCAGGGGTGAGAACGATCCCATCTCCCTCTGAATAGGAACTCCCTTGTGACAGACTTTCCTGAACTTCCTCTGACTGAAAAACACCATCTCTCCATTGTCTTTGTTGAGAAAATAAATGATTTATCTTCTCTCTTTTCTCCTCCAATTGAAGCATGTCCATTGGAAGTTCGTCAAGAAAGCGGGAAGGAAGATTAGCCCGTCCCACGCCAAACGTAGATCGCTCCTCCGCTCGTGAAAGAAAAAGCTTCCGCTTCGCACGGGTCATACCAACATAGAAGAGCCTTCTCTCTTCTTCCATATCTTCAATCTCTTCACCCCGCCGGTAATGGGGAAGGAGCCCTTCTTCTATTCCGACGATGAAAACGACCGGAAATTCCAGCCCTTTTGCACAATGAAGGGTCATCAAAGAAACTCGATTTCCTTTATCCTCGTAAAGATCAATGTCGGTCACCAATGACACCTTATCCAAAAAGGCTTCCAATGAAACCCTCTCTCCTCCTTGTTCAAACTCCACCATCACATTGATGAGCTCATCAATATTCTCTATCTTTGAAAAAGCCTCCTCTGTCCCTTCCTCTCTTAACCTTTGGAGGTACCCCGTCTTGGACAAAAGGGTCAAGGTAAGTTGACTGAGGGGAAAAGATTCTGCATCCTTCCGGAACTCTTCTATCGATTGGATGAATTCCTTCATCTTCGCTTTGATGGATGGAGTCAACCAATCTTCATCGATCGCCTTCCTTAACCCTTCATAAAGGGACCCTCCCCTCTCTCTGGCAAAGGCCTCTATCTTCTCGATCGTCTTTTCTCCGATTCCTCTTGATGGGATATTGATGATTCTTTTTAGACTGAGACCATCCGAGGAATTATCAATCACCTTCAAGTAGGCCAGAACATCTTTTATCTCTTTTCGTTCATAAAACTTCATCCCCCCAACCACTGTATAGGGAATCTTGTTTTTGACTAACTCATCTTCGATCGCACGGGATTGAGCATTGATCCGGTAGAACACAGCAATGTCGCGATAAGATCTCACCGAATCCCCGGAGGTTATGTATTCCATAATTTTCTGAACAACGAACTTCGACTCGTCCGTTTCATCCTCGGCCAAATAAAAAGTGAGAAGCTCTCCATCAGGATTCTCTGTCCAGAGTTTCTTTTCTTTTCTATATCGATTTTTCTGCACGACATGGTTAGCCGCCTGGAGGATGTTTTGAGTAGAGCGATAGTTCTGCTCCAAGGTGATGATTTGAGTTTCAGGAAAGTCCCTCTCAAAATTCAGAATGTTCCCCACCTCTGCCCCTCTCCAGCGATAGATAGATTGGTCATCATCTCCAACCACACAGACATTTCGATGAGCCTCGACCATCTTTTTGATAAGGTGGTACTGGATTAAGTTGGTATCTTGAAACTCATCGACCATCACATAGCGGCAGAGTCCCTGATAATATTTGAGAATCTCTGGAAAGCGATTGAACAAAATTTTCACGAAGGTGAGGAGGTCTCCAAAATCGAGGGCATTATTTCGCCGAAGATCTTCTTGATAGCGCTGATAAACCAATGCCAGCCTCTTTTGGAAGATATTATATGGATTTGGAGTATATTGTTCCGGAGTCACGCCCTCATTTTTTAATTGTTCCATCCCGGACTGTATGGCCCGTGGAGGGAACATCTTGAAATCGAGATTGAGTTCCTTCATCACCTCTTTCAGGTGTCGTTCCTGATCCTGCTCATCGTAAATGACAAAATTTTTTCGATACCCAAGAGGTTCGATATGCTGTCTTAGTATTCGGGCACAGGCTGAATGAAATGTGGAGATCCATGTTCCTTTCGCCGATCTACCAAGAAGCCTCTCAACCCTTTCCCGCATCTCATTTGCTGCCTTATTGGTGAAAGTCACCGCAAAAATGTTCCAAGGTGGAACGCCTTTTTCTTGAATGAGGTAAGCAATCCGGTAGGTCAGGACTCTGGTTTTTCCGCTCCCCGCTCCTGCAAAAACGAGAAGGGGGCCCTCTGTTTCTAAAACCGCCTTTTGTTGAATAGGATTGAGATCGTTCAATAAAGACATAGAGAGTTATGAGTTATGAGTTATGAGTTATGAGTTACGAGTTACGAATCAAACATGATGAATTATAACGTTTGCATTTCTTAATTGACAGTGATTTCCTGGAATATTCGACCGTAGGGCTATAGAACGTCCGAACGATATGACTATTCCACGGTCACGCTCTTCGCCAGGTTTCTCGGCTGATCCACGTCTGTGCCTTTGAAGTCAGCCATATAATAAGCCAGGAGTTGAAGAGGAATGGTGAGGAGAATGGGGGTAAGGGAAGGAATCGTCTCGGGGATGAAGATGACATCATCCACCTTATGGACAATCTCTCGATCGGAGGGCGAAGCAAGGGCAATCACCATTCCCTCCCTTGCTTTGACTTCTTCAATATTGGAGATCACCTTCTCATAAACCTCGTTCTTAGTGGCAAGGACCACCACCGGCATCTCCCGATCAATCAAAGCGATAGGACCATGTTTCATTTCTCCAGCCGGATAGCCCTCTGCATGCACATAAGAGATCTCCTTCAATTTCAGCGCTCCTTCCAATGCAATGGGATAATTGATCCCTCTCCCGAGATAAAGAAAATCCCTCGCATGCAGATATTTTCTGGCAATTTTTGATACTTGATTCGATGCCTTGAGCATTTCTTCCATGAGGTGAGGAACTCTCACCAACTCTTCAATCAAGGCCTTTCCCTCTTCTTTGGAGAGAATACCTAATTCTCTTCCCATATGAAGGGCGAGCAGAAAGAGAATTACCAATTGGGTCACAAACGTCTTCGTAGACGCTACCCCAATCTCTGGGCCTGCATGGGTATAGATCACCTGATCCGCCTCTCTGGCCAAACTCGATTCCACGACATTACAGATGGCTAAGGTCGTTGTCCCTTTACGTTTCGCTTCTCTTAATGCTGCCAAGGTATCAGCCGTTTCCCCGGATTGGGAGATTGCTATAAGCAAGTTACTTTCTCCAACAATGGGATTTCGATATCGAAACTCGGAGCCGATATCCGGCTCGACTGGAATCCTGCAAAACTCCTCGATGAGAAATTTTCCTATCAAGGCAGCATGGTATGACGTGCCACAGGCAATAAGGGAGACTCGTTTCATCTTCTTCAGAAAGGTTGGGGCAAAATGGACATTTTCAAGAACGGCATCCCCCTTCTCCTCTGAGAGCCGACCCCGGATGGTATCGATGACAGCCCTGGGCTGTTCAAAGATTTCCTTAAGCATGAAATGTTTATACCCACCCTTCTCAGCCATTAAGGAATTCCAATTGACTCGCTTGGGCTCTTTTGAAACTTCTTCTCCCTTGACATTAAAGACTTTTACTCCCTCAGCGGAAAGAAGAGCGATTTCACCGTCCTCCATGAAGATAAAATTCTTGGTGTATGGAAGAACAGCAGGAACATCGGAGGCGATGAAATACTCTCCTTCTCCAATACCGACCACGAGGGGGCTTTCCTTCTTGGCTGCAAGCAGGGATCGCTCATCTCCTTCAATGAGGATCCCCAATGCATAGGACCCCTTGATTTTATCTAAGGCGATCCTCACTGCATCGAGGGAGGAGTTCCCTTCCTGAATGAATTCATCGATCAGATGGGAGATGATCTCCGTATCCGTTTCAGAGGTAAAAATATGGCCTTTGCTCTTGAGGATTTCCTTAAGTGACAAATAATTTTCAATGATCCCATTGTGTACGACTGCTACCCTGCCCGCTTTATGAGGATGGGCGTTCTCATCCGACGGCCTCCCATGGGTTGCCCATCGAGTATGGCCGATCCCCACCTTCCCATCAAAGGTCTCCTCACCGATCAACTCCTCCAGTTTTATTAATTTCCCCTCTTTTCTTCGAATCTCGACCTTGCCTTGATTGAAGATTGCAATGCCCGCGGAGTCATATCCTCTGTATTCCAGTCGTTTGAGGCCTTCAATAAGAACCTTCGCTGTTTCTCTGGGACCGATATATCCGACAATGCCACACATTTTTAAACCTCTCCAAAACTGCAATTTGCAAAATCAAAAATTTAAGAAAATATTAATTTCTTCAATCTCGTCACCCATGCGAAACCGGTAATCCTGTTTGCTGACATCGTTCTGGACTCCTGATTCCGTAGAAGTGACAGTCCTTAAACTTTTTACGACTCCACTATAATGTTTAATTGTCATAAATCCTTCTTGCCCCTCGATCTTTTTCGGCGGGGCTCTATTTTTTTACCCCGACCCCGTACTCTGGTCCCTCGACCGGAGCTGAACCTCTCGACCTCCATGAACTTTCCGACTTTAGCCTTGGCCTTAACCTTGTTTAGGGGTCTCAGGTGAGCAAAAGGACCAATGGAGGTGCGCTCATCAATTGTGCTCTCGGTGATCACAGAGTTTGCATGGATAGTCACCTCATTGCCGATGATGGAATCTGAAACCTTTGAGTGGGGTTCGATAATGCACCGTTCACCGATCTTTGTCTTTCCTTGAAGCACACAGAAGGGGTAGATGATCGTATCTCTCCCCACCTGTACTATTTTTTCTACATAGGTGTTTAGGGGATCGATGACCGTTACACCGGAGAGCATCAACTTGCTTAATTCTTGCTGTCTCAGCCTTTCATTTGCCATGGCAAGATCGACCCTTGTATTAATCCCCATCACCTCCATAGGATCTGTCACTTTATGAGCCGAACACCTCAAGTCTTTCTCCCTCGCAATCCCAACCAAGTCGGTCAGATAATATTCCCCCTGAGCATTCTCTTTCCCGATATCTCTCAACCCCTCCTTTAAGAAGGGAGCTTTGACACAATATATCCCTGTATTGATCTCCCGGATCAGCCTCTCTTCATCTGTAGCATCTTTTTCTTCCACAATCTTTTCCAACCAACCCGCTGGGGTTCGGAGGACACGACCGTATCCAAAAGGATTTTCCACAACCGCTGTCAACACAGAGAGAGTGGACTCATTCTCTCTATACATATCGATAAAAGAGCGGAGAGTCTCCACTGTCACCAAAGGGACATCTCCGCAGAGGATTAAGACCGAACCATCAAATTCCTGAAGAGAGGGGATGGTTTGTAAGACCGCATGCCCCGTTCCGAGTTGCTCCTTCTGAATGACAAACTCAATTGGAACTCCTTTAAACATTTCCTGAATGCGATCCGCCTGGTAACCCACCACTACAATGGTCTTTTTGGCTTTAATCCCATTCAAGGAGAGATCTATGGAATAAGAGAGCATGGGAAGTCCCAGAAGCGGATGAAGAACTTTTACCATTTCCGACTTCATCCGGGTTCCTTTCCCCGCTGCAAGAATAACGGTAACGATATCTTCCAAACTGTTCCCTCAATCCCGAAAGAAATTATGACTGACTACCTGAAGTGGAGACTATTTCACAATCATTTCCAATGGTATGCCCCACACGGCTAAAATTTAATCAGGGTTTATTAATAAATTTGATAATATATACAATACCCTATACCTTTAGTCAACCTTGTGAAATATTTGGAGCACCAATTGGTTTATTCTTTTTTATCGAATGATTCCAAAATGGCCAACCCTTCAGACCTCCAGATAATAAAAAATATTGATACCCTTTTAATAAGAAGGCAATATTGTGACGTGTTGTAATGATTTAACCAAAATCATTGAGGTTCGGCTGCTTTGGAGAGGTTTAAAAAAGAAGACCAATTAATTTTAATAAATTATTGAAAAATCTTCGATATTGATTTAAAAATAGAATTTATAAAAATTCTTATCGGCATTTTTGGGGAGGAAAAAGTGGACCTAAAACCGATATCCTATAACAAAATCGAACAACTCATCAGAAAAGGGGTGAATATTCCCACCCCGCTTACCATCGATGTGGGCGACGAAGTCAATATTGATCAAATCTCGGGTAAGGGCGTCAAGATCTATCCAGGTTGCCGGATTTATGGGGAAAAGACGGTTATTTCTGAAGGGGTTCAGCTGGGTTATGAAGCTCCGGTAACCTTAGAAAACTGCCAGCTTGGGCCTAAAGTCGAATTGAAGGGGGGATATTTTAAAAAATCCGTTTTTCTTGAAAAGGCAAACATGGGGTTGGGTGGACACGTCCGTGAGGCATGCTTGCTTGAAGAAGAGGCAAACGGCGCTCACTGCGTTGGCCTGAAACATACGATTCTGTTTCCTTTCGTTACTCTTGGGAGTCTTATCAATTTTTGTGACTGTCTCATGGCCGGAGGCACGAGCCGCAAGGACCATAGCGAAGTGGGGAGTTCCTATATTCACTTTAACTTTACCCCAGAGGGAGACAAAACCACTGCCTCCTTGATTGGTGATGTCCCCCGTGGTGTCATGCTCAACAAACCGCCAATTTTCCTTGGGGGACAGGGTGGCATGGTTGGACCTCTCCGGTTGGGTTATGGTAACGTCGTGGCTGCTGGGTCAATCGTTCGTGAGGATGTGGAAGCGGAGAAACAATTGATTGTAAGCAAGAGTCCTTCGGGCAAGGTGGTTGACCTCATTCCCAGGGCCTATCCAAGCCTTTCCCGTGTGGTCGAAAACAACATTATTTATATTGCAAATTTGATCGCTTTGGAGCAGTGGTATCTTCATGTCCGAAGCCTTTTCTTTGAACATCAGGAATTTGGTCATCTGATTTTTAAAGCCATACTTGAAAATCTTAAGATCACCAAGGAGGAGAGGCTCAAGCGGCTCAGGGACATGGCCGCCAAAATGCCCGGATCCTCTGATAAAGAAAAAGGTAAAACCAAGATCATCAGAGCGAAACAGGAGTTTTATGAGAAGGTCAAATTGCTTGAAGAGCTGTTGACCGGTGACGCAGGGAAGTCCGCCGGCGAGAAAAAGCGGGACCAATTCCTCACCGCATTGGTGAAACACAGGGAAGAACATGGTGGTAATTATATCGAAGTGATTCAGAGTTTACCTCCTTCTGCCTCGACGGGGGGGACGCAATGGCTCGATGTCATCGTTCATCTTATCTGTGGACAAGCAGGAAAGATATTGCCTTCGTTGAATAGTTTTAAAAAATATCGTTCAAATCTTGTATGAGGAGGAAAATCTATGGGGAAGCTGTTCGGAACGGATGGGATAAGAGGAGAGGCCAATCGTTATCCTATGGATGCTGGGATCGCCTTTTCAGTGGGGCAAGCGATTGCTTACTTGTTGAAAAAACCAAATCATAAGACCAGGATCATTATTGGTAAGGACACCCGCATTTCAGGATATATGCTTGAAAGTGCCCTCGAGTCTGGGATTACTTCAATGGGAGGATATCCTTACTTAGTGGGGGTGCTTCCCACACCAGGCATCGCATTCATAACCCAGAGCATGCGAGCGGATGCCGGTATTGTGGTCTCCGCTTCCCATAACCCTTATCAGGATAATGGAATCAAGATTTTTTCTGGGAACGGCTTTAAACTCTCCGATGAAGAGGAAGAAGAGATCGAAAAGCTCATTCTAAGTAAAAAACTGCCCGAGATGGTCCCCCCCGCTAAAGAGATGGGACAGGCTTTCCGAATAGAAGACGTGCACGGTCGGTACATCGTTTTCCTGAAAAATACTTTCCCCCGCAATTTAACCATGGAGGGTATGAAGATCATCATCGATACAGCAAATGGGGCTACCTACAGAATTGCTCCGGACACATTCTTTGAGCTGGGGGCTAACGTGGAGGTCATCCACAATACCCCCAATGGTCTCAATATCAATGATCATTGTGGATCCCAGCATACTCAGGATCTCCGGAAACGGGTGGTCGAGGCGAGAGCGGATATTGGAATCGCTTTCGATGGCGACGGTGACAGACTGATCGCTGTGGATGAGAACGGACAGGAAATCTCAGGCGATCAGGTCTTGATCATCTGTGCCCGAAAGCTTAAGGAAAAGGAGAAGCTCAAAAACGATCTGCTGGTTAGCACCGTGATGAGCAATCTCGGGTTGAAAGTGGCTTGTAAAAAGTATGGTATCAAACACCATGCCTCCAAGGTGGGAGATCGTTACGTGTTGGAAGATATGGTCCGCTTAGGATCGATCATAGGTGGCGAGGAAGCGGGTCATATGATTTTCCTTGAACACCACACCACAGGGGATGGGATCATTACGGCCATCCAACTGATAGCGGCGATGGTGGAAACAGGGAAACCTCTATCAGAACTTTCGAAGATGATGGAGATCTATCCACAGAAACTGATTAATGTAGAGGTAAAGAACAAACCGGAGATTTCCTCATTATCGAAAGTCACGGAGGTGATCAAACAGGTAGAGTTTGAACTTGGCGACAACGGCCGTGTATTAGTGCGATATTCGGGCACCCAAAATATGTGCCGCGTCATGGTCGAGGGACCCACTCAGGAACTCACGGAAAAATACTGCCAGCAGATTGCTGAGATAATCAAGAAGACCATTGGCTAACAGGGGAGGGAGTCATTTGATGCCAATCACAATATGGGTCACTAATGATTTTGAGCAGATGAGTGAAGTAGCTGCGGATATCGTCAAAAAAAATATTATTCTGGTCACTCGCAAAAAGAGGGGATTTGTCCTCGGATTAGCCACAGGCAACTCACCTACTGGTCTCTATAAGCATTTAGCCAAAGCGGCAAATGAGGGTGAGTTTGACAGTGGGCGGATTAGAAGTTTCAACCTCGATGAATATGTGGGGCTCCCAGGAGAAAACGTGCAACAACGAGTGATGCATCCGGAGAGCTACTGTTACTTTATGATTCAAGAATTTTTCAGTCTCCTCAAAAAGAAATTCATCGAAACAAGCGTACCTTACGGAACCCTGATTGAGCAGAAGCAGCTGGTCCAGGAGCTCAGCGCCCATCCAGAAGATTGGGAAGAACTGGGCAAGGACGCTGGAAAATCAATCGTCATCAAGGCGAAATCCGTATCCCCGTACCTCGCCTGGATAAAAAGGGTTATCCTCGACGGTTACAGGCGCAAGATCCAGAGAGCCGGAGGCATTGACCTTCAGGTCATCGGCGTAGGCGGAAAAGGCCATGTGGCATTTCATGAATCGGGCATCCCTTTCAAAAATAGCCAGGTACTGCTCGTAAAACTGGATGACAACACCATTACCAATGCCGTTGCGGATGGCCATTTTACCTCAAAAAAAGAAGCCCCTCATTATGCCATCAGTATGGGAGCAGAGCTTGTGTATCAGGCCGGAATGGTGGTTTTATTAGCCAATGGGGAAAGAAAGGTTAGACCTGTTGCGGAATCCCTCCTCGGAGAAGTTACTCCGGATATTCCCATCTCATACGGTCAGGTGTATGCCAAAAAGGGTGGTCATCTGATTTATGTATTAGATCAGATCGCGGCAAGAGAACTGTTAGCATCCAAAGAGAACCTCAAAGAAAAAAAGATTGACATCAGAGTCGTATAATCGAAAGGGTTTGTAAATCTATTTTCGATTCTAAGGTCTTATGGAAGAAGAGATCATCCACCTCATTAGCACCCGGGGCCCCCTCACAGGATCCGAGTTAAAAAAAAGTATACCTGGCGATCACCTTCTTCTTTGGCAAACCTGTAAAACTTCGAGCCGCTTGCAAATAAAGTCGGTGGGGGTCAGATATCTCAGATTCGATCGACAGGTGAACGGTTTCGCCCGTCTATCTCCATCGATCCTCAGGGAATTCCTCACCTACTCCGTTGTAGGATTAGCTGAAAAACCCACCCTCATAGAAAAAAGGGCAGAAGAAATATTTTCCCATGTCGTGCAAGTGAGTCGATCGAAAAGGAAACTTGCCAGTCATCTGGTTGAGGAGGTGAAAGCCCTGCTAAGAGAGATCTGGCCAGATGAACAGATCTGTTTCATCTTGGCCGGTGACATTGTATATGAAATGGCTCATGACGTCCCGCGACCGGAACGAAGTACGGGAAGGCTCGTCCGGGGATCGGATATCGATCTGGTCGTCATCATGGACGACCATGTGCCTGACGACTTTATCAGCAAACTGGATCGCACCATCTATCAGGAGAAATATAAGTACCTCAAAGCACCTTCTATCAATGAGGAGGTGGATTATGTAGTAAAAAAAATGGAACGGGTTCGAGAGCAGGTACGTTTTAATACGTTTAAAAATATGGTGGCGTGCAAAATCCTGCAGGAAGGGAAATTCATCGATGGGAGTGAGTCCCTTTATCGCGAAGTGATGAGGTTATTAAAGGACAGCGGTGTCCTGGAGAAACTGGATCGGTTGCAAGAGGCGGCCATCGCATTTCGGAAACAGGAAGAAGAATTTCTAACCCAAACTGATGCCAAAATCATTAACCGTGAAAACCTTTACTTCTTCTATCCTGCAGAGGAATCTGAAGAGTTTGAATGAGCCAAGACTTATTGGAGAAGGTAAAGTTCCACCAACAAGAAAACGCCATAGGGTGTGGGGTCATCTAACATCGAATCATCCATGCGATTCAATCTTCCTCTTCAAGATAAACCTTTTGATGTGGTGGGGATGGGCCTCAACTCTGTAGACTTCCTCACCGTGGTCCCTAAATTCCCTACTCCGAATTCAAAAATGGAGATGCTTCAGTTTTCCAAACAGGGAGGAGGCCAAGTGGCTACAGCGATGGTAGCTCTAAGTCGATGGGGTGTGAAAACGAAATATATTGGAAAAGTCGGAGAGGACGAGTTAGGGCAATTCTCCCTCCATTCGATTCGACAAGAGGGAGTAGATGTTTTTTCGGTCACGATCGAACCGCAGGCGACCAACCAATTTGCCGTGATCATCGTGGATGGTTCCACTGGAGAGCGAACGATTCTCTGGAATCGAGATCACCGACTGATGTATCGACAAGGAGAACTTCAGAAAGAGATGATTGGCTCTGGGAAAATCCTCCACTTGGACGGACACGATATCCAGGCTGCCCTTCAATGTGCCAAATGGGCGAAAGAGGAAGGAATTCCAACTATTATTGATCTGGATAAAGTAGAACCTCTTACTTCTGAATTGATCCGGGAGATCGAGTTTGTCATCACTTCCTCACGATTTCCCTCTCTCTTTACTGGAATCTCAGATAGAAAAAGAGCTCTTCTCGAACTTCAGAAGCACACTTCTGGATTCCTTTGCGCGACCTTGGGAGAAGAAGGCGCGATGGCTTTCATCAATGGAGAGTTTCTCTATGTAAAAGGATTTAAAGTGAAGACAGTCGATACCACAGGTGCAGGCGATGTCTTCCATGCAGGGTTCATCTACGGTCTTCTCCAGAATTGGGAATTGGTGAAGATATTGAAATTCGCTAATGCCGCAGCCGCCCTGAAATGCCAAAATCTCGGTGGAAGGAAAGGAATTCCCTCTTTAGAAGAAGTAGAAAGATTCCTTTTACCATAAGAACAAAGGAAGAAATGGGGGTGCTGAAAGAGTAATTAAGAAACCGAGCGAATTTTTTTAAGAACATTCAAACAAAAAACTTGACAACCACTGTTTCAATTTGTTAAATGGATTTTGTATTTATCGGTGGTATCCAGGTCAAGGGAACCCCGTAATCTCTGTTTAGATGGAGAGAGTCGGGGACGGACCCGCCGCTGTATTTGGGGACGAAACTTGCAATCAGCCACTGTCCTGTGCTGAGCGCAGGATGGGAAGGCGCAAGGATTAGGAAGATCCGAAAGTCAGAAAACCTGCCTGGATATTCTTCACGGAGTAGTCTTCGAGGATAAGACGGTGAAGGGTGCAAGCGGGTAAAATCCCCAGTCTTTCGTGCGAAGGCTGGGGATTTTTTTTAAACCCTTCCTTCGGCCCTGAACCCTATGGGGTTCAGGGTCCATTGTGAATCCGAGCGGGTTCACACAAACTATTCATGGACCCCATGATGGGTCGAGGAGGTGTGCTATGAAACGTTTTGTTCTGCTCATCACTTTATTCATGCTTCTCATTTCGATCCCTCTCTCACTCCCTGCTCAGGAAAAAGAAGTGACGCTCGAGCCCGTTGTGGTCACGGCTATTCGAGATGTCCAAGAAATCAGAAAAGTCCCAGCCAATGTCACAATGATCACCAGAGAGGAAATAGAACGATCAAATGCAAAAACGGCAGTGGATTTATTGAGGAGCGAGGTAGGCGTCACGGTCCGTGATTTTACAGGGAATGGGAAAACGGCATCAGTGGACATCAGAGGTTTTGGCGAAACAGGTCCTCTCAATACCCTTGTTTTAGTCGATGGAAGACGGGTCAATGAGATCGATCTCAGTGGAGTGGACTGGACTCAGATCCCTGTTGAACAGATCGAGCGAATTGAGATTCTCCGCGGATCGGGTAGCGTTCTATATGGAGATAATGCAGTTGGAGGTGTGATCAATATCATTACTCGAAAACCAGAAAAGCCTCTCTCTTTCAGGACGGAAGTGACAAGGGGAAGCTACCTCTACCATAAAGAGAGCGGCTCTGTCTCTGGAAAATGGGGTCCACTCTCGGCAATCTTCTACGGAGGTTACAGCTCCTCCGAAGGGTACCGCGAAAATGGTTTTTTACGTTATAAGGATGTCGGAGGAAAAATCTTCTATGACCTCAGTGATGCTGTCCAGTTTTCCTTTACTGGAAATTTCCATCGAGATGATAGTGGATTTCCAGGAGCCCTTTCTAAGTTGCTCTACGAATTGGACAGACGGACCACCACCAAACCAGATGATAAGGCCGAGACCGATGACGGTTTTTTAACATTTGGAGTCAAAGCCAATTTGGGGAATATGGGCCGGTTTGAAACCGATCTCTCCTGGCGGCATCGGGAGGTCACCAATTCCTTTCTCTCTTCCCTTCCCACCTCCTCTTTCAAAGACAGGAGAAACCTGACCACCTGGGGATGGGCTCCAAAATATATTCTCGAAAAGACCCTGGTTGGACATTTCAATAAGATCATTTGTGGACTCGATTATTATCACTCCGGTTCAAAGATCGACTCGGAATCATATTTCTTCGGTTCAACTACTTATGATGGAATCGAGACGACGAAAAAGTCCTCCGGTCTATATCTTTTAGATGAGTTTTCCATTTTTGAAAACCTGATCTTATCTCTTGGCGGACGATGGGAGTGGGTCACCTATGACATTTCTCAAGACTTAACCGGAGTCAAGGATCGAAAAAGAGATTCAGAGCCTGCTTGGAATGTAGGCCTCAACTACCTCTTTGCCAAAGGGTCTTCTGCCTTTATCTCCATAAAACGAAGTTTTCGATTCCCTGTCACGGATGAACTCACTCAGTACGTCTTTCGGCCACCTGATTTTCAACCTGAGATCCAAATCAACCCAGCGATGAAGCCACAGACCGGTTATCATTACGAAGCGGGAGTCCGATATCTCTTCAAAGATTGGATGGAGGGAAATCTCACCCTTTTCTGGATTGACCTCAAAAATGAGATTTTCTACAATCCGGATACATTTACCAATGAAAATGCAGAAAAAACAAGACGTCAGGGGGTCGAGGTCGGACTCCGAGTGAAACCCTTAGAATGGCTTAACCTATGGGGCAATTATGGTTATATCCGTCCCCTCATGCGGGGAGGTGCTTTTTCAGGAAACGATATTCCTAATGTCCCAAGACATAAAGGTTCCATTGGAGCGGATCTGAATTTTGAAAAGATATTCCTGAATGAATATTTGAAAGGATTTTCGATCAATGGAAGGGCCAATTTTATTGGTTCCCGCCGTTTCATCAGCGATTGGGCCAACCAGGTGGAGAAACTGGATCCTTACTACACGTTCGACGCAAAACTTTCATATTCCTGGAAAGGACTGAAAGCATTTGTCGGAGTTAATAACATCACTAATCAGAAATATGCAGAATACGGCGTGCTCAATTTCTTAAAACAGCCCTATTATTATCCCTCTCCGGAGCGAAATTTCTTCGGAGGGATCTCATATACCTTTTAGCCCTTAAGAGGAAAGCAAAAACTTACTCTTGACACCTCTGAAGGGTTGTAATATAAATTTCTTAATTCCATTGGATGCCGGGTTAGCTCAGTCGGTAGAGCAGAGGACTGAAAATCCTCGTGTCCGTGGTTCGATTCCGCGACCCGGCACTTTAAAAATCCAGGGGTTAGGCAATTCAGGCTTAACCCCTTTTTTATTGATTGTGCCCAAGTTGTGACTTAATTTCCTATTCCTCATGGTTGGGGCGCTCAAAGGGGCTATGACTATGGGAGCAGAGGTGAAGGAGTAGGCTTGTAAGTGGATGTTCTTGGGGGGAGGTGCTGAACAGAGTTCTCCTTCTTTGGTATCGTCCGAGGTAACCGCCCTATCCACAAATAAAAACGATACAGCACCGATGATGGCAAAGAATATTCTTAACAAAAGTTCAACAGTTCTTAAACTCATTTTTATTACTTCCATTACATTCCATCGTGCCCTTCACCACGTTTGATTTATTGGTTTTTCCCCCTCCTCTCCCATTTATTTGCATACTGCTTTGTAGAGGGCATCCATTATTGTATTGGGCTCGATAACTTTCCATTTTGGAAAAAGCCAAACTTGAGGAGCCGAAATTTCTCCTTCCTTTGAATAATGAAAGGAAACAACCTGTTTATGGTCAACGGGGATTGCCATGAGGGGCCTCCATCACAACAACCTACTTTAATGACATCCCTAATTGATAGGCCCTGTTCAATTCTTTCTGATTCTTCCCAATCTCTCCCTTTTCAAAGGCTGTCACCAAAATCTTACCCACAAATTTCATCTCTAAATAATCAAATGACAACCGAAACATCTGGACGAGGGGTCTGCAGACTCCGGCTCCTTCTGCTGCTGGAGTGACAAGAATCCATTTCTTTCCCCTGAGCTTGGAGTTTGCCACAAATGGTCTCATCCTGTCTATGAGAAGTTTCATCACTCCCGTCGGGCCATACCAATAGTTTGGTGTGCCAAAAATGATCAAATCAGCCGCTACCATTTTGGAATAAATATCTTGCATCCCATCTTTAATGGGGCACAAGTAATCTCCCTTTTTGCATTTTCGGCAATCCACACAGGGAGAGATCTTATACTTATAGAGGTAAAGTTTTTCTCCTGTGTGCCCCTTCGCTTGAGAGCCTTCAAGGATTCGGTCAACCAATATGTCCGTGTTTCCCCCTTTTCGGGGACTTCCAATCAATGCCAATATTTTCACGGTATCCCCCTCTCTTTTTTAACTGAAGCCAGCCGTTCCAGTAGTCATAATAGGGAAACCAGTATTGACGAGGGCAGGTCTTCAAGATTTCGTTTTTGGATTTGGGCCAGGGGAATTCATTTTTGAGTTCGGTCATGGGGTCTTCAAAAACCTTTCATTAAACTGGAGCGTTTTAAATCAAATGGAAACCCATTATGATTTTTTAAGCAATCTTTTTTGCTGTCATGCCCGGTTTAACAGAGTAGACCTCTCCAATTCTAATCTTTATTACGTATTGGGGCCGGGGCCTTTTTCTTTGCTCCTGCCTTTTGGCTACTTGTTCAAAGAAATCTCCACTGCTACATATTTCTGCCGTCCCCTTAACCTGATAGCCATCTGCCTTCTCTCTGTCCGCCACCATTACCGCAACTTTTGGGTTCTCCTGAAGGTTTCTAAGCGTCTTTTCGCTTGTTCCTTCCGAGTAGGCAAGCGTTTCATCATTGAAGACATACATGGAGCCCTTAGGCCCTACATTAGGTGTTCCATCTTTACTTGCTGTAGCAATAACAGCTAACTGCTGTTCAAACAGAGCCTTCATTTCGTTGGTCAATTTAGCCATCACATCCTCCTTTCATTCTTCACTTGAAATCTTGGATGATAAGAAGGGAATATGTCTGAACATTTTCAGATCATCCAATCAATTTATAGAATCATCTTTAGCCTTTATTTTAAATGAAGTCTATTAAATTAGATACAGGGTGTCAATGAAAATTGGGAGGGCGAAGTTCGGTAAAAAGTTACACATATTTCTCAAAGCAAACTATTTGATCCAGACTCTTTCTGATCTTGTGTGAAGGGGGTTGATTGGGGTATCCCAATGGCGTCATGGCGACAACACGCACTTCTTGGGGAATATTTAGAATTTTCTTGACCTCGGTCTCTTCGAATGCTCCGATCCAACACGATCCTAAACCCAGTTCTTGAGCCTGTAGAATCATATGGGTAACGGCGATGGATACATCGACCGTATAAGCGGGTTGACCACAGGCCATATGTGTCTTAGGTTCCGGGCCGCAAGCAATAATGACGATAGGTGCTTCTCCAATAAAAGTCTGTTCAAAGGCAGCCTGAGCCAGTTTCTTCTTTGTTTCCCTGTTTCTGACAATGATAAATTTCCAATCCTGACGGTTGCTGGCAGAAGGGGAAAGCCTTGCTGCCTCCAATACCTTTCTTAGTTTTTCCTCTTCGACTTCAGTGGTTTTATAGGCTCTTATGCTACTTCTTTGACGAATGGCGTCAAATACATCCATTTTTGCGCTTCTCCTTTGTCAACAAAAATAGGGTGGAAGCATTCATCCGGAATTTTTTAATCCCTATTTAGGGGCCTGCGGAAGACCGCGTCGAACCCCTTCGATGCTTTCATCTATTATAATAATCGTCCCACATTGGGGACATTTAACCTTTATTTCTTTGGATGTCCCTGCACATCCTAAAAAGCAGATCGTCAAAATCATCATTGTTAAAAAAAGGATGAACCACTTTGTCATCACCTTCACCTCCTCTTCAAATCCTTAACCGTTTTTAAGTCTGTTCGTCAAGCCCACCCGCCTTCTGGTTTAGTTCTAAATCATATTGGATAATTAAAAAATCATATTCGTTTGGGCGGTAAGTGCTCTTGTCCCTTTACTTTCAAGTCAGGGACGATCATCATCGTTGCGGTTCCATGTCCTAAGAGGCCCCCTTCAACATCATAAATAGTGGCATCCCCTAAAGCCAATGTTTTCCCTATCTTGATGCACCGACCTTTCGCCACAAGCTTTCCCTTTTGAACCGGTGCAAGGAAATTTACTTTTATTTCTACAGTGGTCAGTCCCATTCCATCCTTTACCTGCGGGAAGACCGCCCAAAAAGTGGCCGCATCCATGATGGAAGCAATCACCCCTCCGTGAACATATCCAAAGGGTTGGAGGTGTTTTTCATCGAGTTGGATCTCTAAAACAGAAGCTCCCCACTCCAGATCCTTGATCTTCATGGAGAGGAGTGAGAAATATGGACTCTGGTTGACCACTTTTGATATGGTCTCAACGTATTTTGGGTTGAATCGAAACTCGGACATTAAAAACGCTCCTTTCGAAAATGGAATTCGATGAACTAAATGGCTTGAAGGGCATCCACGATGGTCATGCGGGAGGCACGGATGGCCGGAAGCAGTCCGCCCACGAAACCCATGAACAAAGCAAAGCCCATGCCCATTGAGATGATCTGAGAGTTCAGAGAAAAGCTGAAAGCGAGTTCAGAAAAAGTCTGGAAGTTCATGGTCGATATCGTGATGAGTTGCATGAAAGAGGCGAAGAAGAGCCCAACGACTCCGCCTAGAAAGCCAAGGAATAACGACTCCAAGAGAAACGCAACCAGGATGTTCCCTCTCTTAAAACCGAGGGCCCGGAGCGTTCCGATCTCTGCAATCCGATTCGCCACGGCCGAATACATCGTAATCATCGCCCCGATGATCGCTCCGAGAGAAAAAATGATGGTGAGAGAAATGCCCAAAATTCGAAGAAACTTAGCCATGATCTCAGATTGGTCAGCATAATACTTCGTCTCCCGTTTCACGTCTAAGGTTAAACGGGGATCATTTTCAATACGTGATTTTACGCTCTCGAACTCTGACGAATCCCGTAGCTTAAAAATAACGGACGAGTAACTATTTCTTCGAAAGGCTTGCATGAACTGGTCCTCATCCCCCCAAATTTCGGAACTGAACCCGGTGCTTCCAGCGTCAAAGATTCCCACTATTTTCCAATCGCGCATCCCGCAGCAGAGACGTTCATCAATCCGGACATCCTTGAACCTCCGAACAATATTCGTTCCCGCCATGATTTCCGTAGAACCCATCCTTGGAAGTCGTCCCTCTATCAGTCTTATTTGAGGCCTTAGAAAAAGAGAATGCTCACCCGTCCCGCGGAGAACCACATTGGAGGGCTTGTCGCTTCCCTTCTTGGTCAAGGCAATCAATACCACCACCTCCTTGGAGAGGAGCTTCTGGCCTTTGGGACCAATTGCAATTTCTGGAAAGGCCTCCAAAATGGAAGCTTGTTGCCTGGTCACCCCGCTTACGACTTCGGAATTCGAACCTTTACGAAGAAACACGACATTGTCATTCGACCCTGTCTCGACCAAGGTCTTTTGAAGTCCTTCTGCAAGCATCAAGATGGAGGCAAAGACAAAAACGACTAAAGCCATCCCTGAGACGGTCAGAAGGGTGGTCAGCCTTCGAGTCCATAGGTTGCGTAAGTTGTAAGCCAGGGGAATTGCCATCAGCCAATCCTCCTAAGGCCATCTGCAATTCGTATGCGGATGGCCCGTCGAGCCGGAATGATGGCTGAGACAAAAGCAATGACGAAGGCAGCAACCAAATTGAGATAAAGAGTTTCTTTTTCAACGTTGAATACAGGAAAGTAGGTCCCCAATTCATGACTGATGATGTTGGTCGCAGGGAAAGTGAGGATTAACCCTAAGAGGCAACCCATGATGGTAATGACCAGAGATTCTCCAAAGATGAGAGCCGTAATATGTCTTCCTCCAAACCCAAGCGTTTTTAAAATGGCGTACTCCCCGATTCTTTCTCGAGTGGTCATCGCCATGGTATTCGCCACCACCGCCATGATGATGAAGATAACGACAAAAGAGACAATTTGAATGGCGGCCACAATCGCTCCACTCATGGCGACAAACCCCTGTTGGAAGGCTTTTTCTGTCTCGGTCAGAGTCTCTGCCAGAGAGTTTTTAAAGAGTTGATCGACGGCCACCGCCACATCTCCAGCCAGCTCCGGTCGGGTGACGCCGATCATATAATAACCCACCTGATCCGTCCATAGAGGAAGAGCCTTCTTCGAGATTTCGTTAAGGTAATCCCAGTGAAAGAAAAACTGACTTTCATCCGTATCCTTATCTCTCCCTCGATAAATCCCTCGAACCACAAAATCCCAGTTTCCTAAGAAGATGGTCCCTTTCAGGGTAACGATATCGCCCACCTTCCACATAAACTTGGCTGCCAATTTTTTCCCGATCACACATCCCTTCTGATCTTTTAAAAAGGACTCCTTCTCATTGAAAGGAATAATCAATTCGGGATAAAGTTCAAGAAAGCTCTTGGGTTCAACAGCAAAGTTAGCAAAGAAGTTTTTCTCCTCACCATATACCCCACCAAACCAGGTCCCATAGGAGACCGTCTTCACACCATTGACCTGTTGGATCTTATCCTTATAAAAATGGGGAAGTGGAAAAATGATGGACACCGAATTTCGAGTGACGAGGCGCGTGGCAGAGGAGGCTTCCACCCCAGCATACCAGGCGCTGATCAGGGTGCGAAGGAGCCCAAACGCCAAGATGGCGATGGTGATGCCCAGAATGGTAAGGCCAGTTCGGAGTCTATTTCGAAAGGCATTCCTAAAGAGGACTTTGAGAATGAGCATTGTTCAAAAAACCTTTTTCCAGATGCCTGAGCACCCGAGCCCTCTTGGCTGCTCGCGGATCATGGGTCACCAGGATGATGGTCTTTTTCAGTTCGGCATTGAGCCGCTCCATCAGATCCAAAACCTCCTCGGCAGAAACACGATCGAGATCTCCAGTCGGTTCATCGGCGACCAGTATCGTCGGATCAGTGACAATGGCGCGAGCAATGGCCACCCGCTGTTGTTCTCCTCCTGAAAGCTCTTTGGGATAATGGTCTAAGCGATGGGAGAGATTAACCAATCGGAGGGCCATCTCCACATGCTCCCCGCGCTCTCTTTTAGAAAGCCCTGTCAGATTCAAAGGAAGCTCCACATTCTCGAAAGCGGTGAGGACCGGAATCAAATTATAGAACTGGAAGATGAAACCCACGTGAGTGGCACGCCACTGGGCAAGCTCTGTTTCAGAAAGCAAAGTAATATCCACCCCCCCTACCCTGATCGTGCCACTGTCTGCCCGATCGATACCCGCAATCAGGTTGAGGAGCGTGCTCTTTCCCGATCCCGAGGGACCCATGAGTGCCAAAAATTCAACTGCCTTGATATCAAAATTAATGTCATGCAATACGGGAACCACTTGAGCTCCCCGCCGATAGGACTTATTTAGATTTCTTATTTCCACGATGGATTGATTCGCTTCGATCATTTTTCCACCACTTTGATCCGAGACCCGTTTCTCAATCTTCTGGGAGGTCTGGCCACCACTTTATCCCCCGCTTTCACTCCCCCTAACACCTCCACCATCTCCCCAAACAACTCTCCCAAAGTGATGGATGTCTCTATGACCTTATTTCCTTGGATGAGGAAGACGCTTTTCTTACCATTCTCATTGACGACCGCTGACTTCAACACAACGGTCCGCGGCTTCTCCTCTTCTGGATTCAAATTGCGAGTGAGAAAAGAGACTTTTGCCCTCATTTCAGGCAGAACACGGGAGCTTTTATTTATAAAACGGATTTTCACCATGACCGTAGCTTTCGCCCGATCGGCTGTTGGAACGATCGCATGAACCTCGCCGCGGAAACGGACATCCGGAAGGGCATCCAGTTGAATCTCGCAAGGCTGTTTGACTTTCACCAGGGCCAGGTTCGTCTCTGAGACATCCGCCTCGACTTGCAGAGAACTTAAATCAGCAATGGTGACGACGGCTGCTTTTGCATTGGCTGCCGCTCCCAGGGGGGTCACGATGTCACCGATATCCGCATTTTTGGTGAGGACGACCGCATCAAAAGGAGCTCTGATGAAGGTATAATCCAAGGCAACATTTGCGGCTCGAAGCGCTGCCATGCTTGCCTTTAAGGATGCCTCTGCCGCAGCGACCGAGGCCTGAGCCCTGGTAAAACGTGCTTCCGAGGTGTCAAATTGGGACCTGGAAATCACTCCCTTTAAAATAAGTTGTTGGTCTCGATTGAACGTACGGGAGGCCTCCTCCAATTCTGCTTTGGCCCCTTCCAGATTAGCCTGGGCGACCTTCAGATTCGCCTCTGCTTGATCACGGGCAGCCACCGCATCGTCATTCTCCAAGCGTGCGATCACCTGCCCCTCCTTGACCCGACTTCCCTCCTCTACCATCAGTGAAATGAGCCGCCCCGTGACCTTAGAGGCTACCGCAGCCTTTCGTTGGGCCACCACATAGCCACTTGCATTCAACTGTGAAATCATCTGGGAGGGATAGATCTGGGAAATGCTCACGATCTCCACTGGGACGGATGGTGAAATGATTCCATCCAAATAGAGAAAACCCATTGCACCGATCACCCCGATCGCTGCAATGAGATAAACAAACTTTTTTCGCTTGGACGAACGAAACGTCCTAACTGATTTATCAATCCTCAATTTCGAGAGGTCTTCCTTTTCCATTGGGCTCAGATTCCTCTATATCCGATGACCATTTTCATAAACCCTACCCTAATTATCATATAATTAACCTCCATTGTAAAATAGAAATCAAAAATGAATGGAAGGGAGCTGAAAAACAGAAAGGGAGGAGGTGTCTCGACCCCCTTCTTTAATCTTGAAAAGTTGGGAGAACAATCTTATGATGTCAACAAACTGATGAAGACGTTACATTCAGAACGAAAAGCGGGACCTTACCTTCGGCTCCTCTAAAATTGGAAAAACAGATGAAAAATATTCTTGTCATTGGAGCAGCAGGTCAGATCGGATCTGAATTAACTCCGGAACTTCGCAAACGGTATGGCCATACCCGAGTGGTCGCAGGGATTCATAAGACGATACCTCCAAGGGAATTGTTTGAATCAGGTCCTGTTGAAATCATCGATGTCACAGACAAAGAGCAACTCGTTCCGGTCATCAGGAAATACAAGATTGACACGATCTACAACCTGGCAGCGCTCCTATCGGTCGTCGGAGAGGCCAACCCCCTGGAGGCTTGGCGTGTGGGAATGAATGGGCTTCTAAACGTCTTGGAGGTCTCCCGTGAATATCGGTGCGCCGTCTTTACACCGAGCTCCATAGGTGCTTTTGGACTCTCCACTCCCTTGGACAATACTCCTCAGGATACGATCCAGAGACCTCAAACCATGTATGGGATCACCAAAGTGGCGGGTGAACTCTTGAGTGACTATTATTTCAAACGATTTGGCGTGGACACGCGAAGTGTGCGCTATCCGGGAATCATCTCAAATGTGACTCCGCCCGGAGGTGGAACAACAGATTATGCAGTCGAAATTTTCTATGCCGCAGTGAAAGAGAAGAGGTTCACCTGTCCCCTCCATCCCAAAACGTATCTCGACATGATGTATATGCCCGATGCGCTGGAGGCAGCGGTCCAGCTGATGGAGGTCGATCCCTCCAGATTAAAACATCGTAATGCCTTCAATGTGACAGCGATGAGTTTCTGCCCTGAAATGATCGCAGCGGAGATTAGAAGACATATCCCTGACTTCGAGATCCATTACCAGATCGATCCGATTAAACAAAGCATTGCTGAATCGTGGCCAAATAAAATGGACGATTCCTGTGCGCGAGAAGAGTGGGATTGGGATCCAAAATACGACCTGCCAAAGGTGACCGAAGATATGTTGAGGGTGATCAAAAAAAAGGTCAAAGGGGGAGAGTAAGTCGATGCTTGGGAAAAATATAGAAAAGATATCGGCGGAGCTTGCGGAGATTCGAAAAACGGGCCTGTATAAGGAGGAACGCATCATCCTGACCCCCCAATCCTCCTATATCAATGTCAAACAAGGGCGTGTGATTAATTTCTGTGCGAACAACTATTTGGGCTTAGCCAATGATCCAAGGCTGATCCGAGCCGCCCAAGAAGGCTTGGAGCGGTATGGATTTGGGATGGCCAGTGTCCGTTTTATCTGTGGAACCCTCGATATCCATAAAGAACTCGAATCAAAGATCGCCCAATATCTTGGGATGGAGGATGCCATTCTTTATTCTTCCTGCTTCGATGCCAATGGAGGGCTTTTCGAGACGCTGTTGGGTGAGGAAGATGCGGTCATTTCTGACGCCCTGAATCATGCCTCCGTCATCGACGGGATAAGACTCTGTAAGGCCAGACGATATCGATATCAGAACAATGATATGAATGACTTGGAGAGTCAACTTCGACAAGCCAAGAAAGACGGTGCACGAATAAAAATAATTGCAACGGACGGTGTGTTCTCCATGGATGGGATCATCGCCAATCTCAAAGAGATCTGCGATCTCGCTCAAAAATATGAAGCCTGGGTCATGGTGGACGATTCCCATGCTACAGGCTTTGTTGGAAAAACGGGAAGAGGCTCTCATGAGTATCATGGAGTCATGGGGCGAGTCGATATCATTACATCGACACTCGGAAAAGCGATGGGGGGAGCCTCAGGAGGATTTACGGCGGCTCGAAAAGAAATCGTAGAATTATTACGCCAGCGGAGCCGTCCGTACTTATTCAGCAATAGCCTTGCTCCAGTCATTGTCTATACCAGTTTGAAGGTGCTGGAGATATTGAGCATGAGTACAGAATTACGAGATCGTCTCGAAGAGAATTGTGTGTTATTCCGGAAAGAAATAGAAAAGATTGGGTTTAAAACGGTGGGAGCAGGCCATCCTATCATTCCAATCATGCTCGGAGATGCGAAATTGGCTGCAGATATGGCACGGGCGATGCTGGACGAAGGGGTTTATGTGATTGGTTTCAGCTACCCTGTTGTCCCTAAAGGGCAAGCAAGAATTAGGACCCAAATGAGCGCAGCTCACACAAAGAACGATATCCTGAAAGCCATTCAGGCCTTTAAGAAGGTAGGACGTCAATATGAGGTGATCAGCGGAAAGTGATGTCTCAAGCCCCTGTTGGTCCGATAGGATCAAAAAATGGATATCCCTCCTCTAATCATTTTTAACCGGGAGGCCACTGTCAATGTCAACTTGGATATTCATGTTTTCATCAAATAAGATCTTCGCTGAGATAAATTTCGATTCTCTCTTTCCCTTTACCTGGATTTTTACGCCTTAACTCGATTCCTCCAATTTCGCCCGTCCTTCTTAAGTGGGTTCCTCCACAAGGAACGCGCGCGAACCCCTTGATCTCCCAATATCTTTCCTCCCTCTCTTCGTTGCTAAAAGCGCTGATGATTTCATGGTCATCGCCAATCACTCCAAGCGCTTGCTGTTGAATCGCAGGAAGCATGTTTGAAAGGTTCTCACCCCATTCAAAGTCGATTCGTGCCTTATCTGAAGCGATATGGGCTCCAATTTTTTTTATAGAATCCCATTTCCGATAGACCAATTGCAATACGATTTCGGCAGCAAAATGCAACCGCATCAACCGATAACGTCTTTTCCAGTCAATCCTCATGCTCACCTGGTCTCCGGGCCTGAACCCATGCCCCCCTTCGAGCGTATAGATAATCTCTTGGCCTTTTATCCGAGCTTGAAGCACACGACGATCTCCAATGGTTCCATCATCGCTTTCTTGTCCTCCCGAAAAAGCGAAGAAGATCGTCTCTTCAACCGTAATGTCTTCACCCTTCACATGAGCAAGAGAGGTTTTCAGTTGTGTTAAGTAAGGGTTTTCCCAAAAGATTTTTTGGGTCATGGGGACCTCCTTCTGATGGGCCGATTGGCCTGGGGTGAGGTTCTGAATAAAGGTTTGGGATGGAGATTTGAATCTGGGTTGACCTCTGGAACCCTCCAAGATTTTAGATCATACGAAATAGATCAAGATGATCTTCGATATAAGCATCCTTCACCATATTTTTATTTTTATAGGCGACGAACTGGATGCCGGATGCCTTAGCTGTTTGTTGGTCCACTTCAGAATCACCAACAAAAACGGCTTCCTCCTCCCTCAAATTGAATTCCCGAAGAATCTTTTGGATGGACTCTGGGTGGGGCTTAGGGTTTTGGACATCGAGAGCGGTCACCACCATTTCAAAATGGGGCCAAAGGTTGAACCTTTCCATAATATATTTCATCGAGGTGGTACGATTGGTATTAATCGCCCGAAGGATACCCTTCTCCTTCAGCTTTTCCAATGTCTGGAGCAAATGGGGTTCCATTTTTAAATACATCACATAATTTTTTAAATCGACCTGTTTCTGCTTTAAAATCTCAACCGCCTTCTTCTCTAAATCATCTTCTTTCCCAAAAATGAAATGAAGTGCTTCAAAGACGGTATGCATGTGAACGTATTGCATCTCCTCTTCTCTCAAAGGATGTCTCCCGACCAAGGCACACAGATCATTATATAATTTTGTATTGGCCTCCAGGGAATCGAAGAGGACACCATCACAATCGTAAATCACACAACGGATCTTCCCATCGATCTTTCGCATGCCCATCATCCTTTACAAAATCATCTCCTCGCTAATGGTGACCAATCCTTCTCTCATATTCCCATTGAGATAATGAAACACCTTCGTTTCGTCATTTTTTTGAATCAGATAAAGACAATCATGAGTTTGTTCAATCTTCAAGACCCGTTCCAGTGGGAATTCCAAAAACATCCCGATCAACAGGCGGTTAACGACCCGGTGCCCGATGACCAGTACCTCCTCGCCCTGATGACTTTCCAAGACTCTCCCCACAAAGGGTCGAACCCGATTTGCGACATCGGTATAATTTTCTGCCCCCGGGATGCGGTAGTTGAAACGATCGTCCTTGAACCGTTCCCATTCCTTCTTCGTCACTTCATCAAATTGAAAGAGGTTCCTTCCTTCTAAAATCCCAAAGGCAATCTCATCGAGTTCAGAAGATTGACGAATGGGTAAACCGAAATGATGGGAAACTGGTTGGGCTGTGAGAATCGATCTCTGAAGGGTACTGGTATAAATATTGGTGAGGGGTCGGTCTTTCAGTTGTTCAAGTAGCGCAAGACTCTGTTGTTGACCCTTCGGGCTGAGCCCGGGATCACTTCGACCTTGTATCCTCCCTTCGACATTCCAGGTCGTCTCCCCATGCCGTGCGATGTAGATCTTAATCAATGAGTATGAGCTCCTTTTTCTTCTTCAGGTAAAACCGTTCGACCCTTTTGAAGGCCTGTCCCTTTGAAATAAAAATAATCTAAAATGTTTCCATCCCCTTCTGCAAGGGTGAAAAGAAATGACCCTTTAGAATCATCCTTTCATACCCGTGAGGGTTGGTTTTCTCGAAGCCACTCAGTCACTTGGTCATGGTTGAGGAAGAAGGGTTTTGGATTTGCTCCATGACCGTCGATAAATTCAGAGCGATCCGCTCTGAAAAAATCGTGGCCCCTTTGTGATTCAGATGGTCAGCATCAACAAAAAGATGGTGATCTTTTGCATAAAAGTCCAAGTAATCCAAATGCTTGGTGATGTAGGGGCTGAATCTTGGATGGGTGAGTATCTTTTCATAGAATGCCGATTTCGTCACATATTTTTCCGCATGCTTGATATAATAATCGGTGGTGGGGATCATCAGCGTCACCACCTTCACCCCCCGTTGATGGCATAAGATCAATATCCTCTCAAAATAAGACAATAAATCCTTATCGAAATCATTTTTGTGACTCTCATCAAAATGACCTTGGATCCGTTGCATGGCTTGTTCCTCTATCACCGCACTTCCAGGGACTTTGATATATCCGTCCTCCATGACCGTCTTTTGAATCGGTTGGCCCCGAATCCACTTTTTTATATTTCTCCAAAAAAATCTAAACTGCGCTTTATCCAGAAGCGGAGAAAAGCTTGATATTTTTTGACTGACCACGATGGGACCCTTTGTTTTATATAATTCTTTAAAATCCTGGTAAGGGATATACCCGTAAGAAAAGTAGTTGAACATGGAAAAGTGACGCCTCTCAGCCCAATTCAAACGGGTCGATGAAAAGCTGGGTAAAGAAATGCCTAAGACAACAATTTTTAAATTGGGCATTTGATCAATATAGTACTTCAATTTTAAATAATTTCCGATATAATTCTCTCCGAGCTCAGCAAAATTGTAAGTCTTGTACGGCATGACTTTTGGGATGATCGCATATTTCATATCCGATTGTCCCATAAATAAAATTTGAATCTGATCCTTCTGCTCCTCAAAACCCCTCACCGTCCTCGCAAAAACACTCTCCGGCCTGAATAAAATTCGATCCACCCATCTCGCCGCCAAAAGGATGGC
>JACAEV010000060.1 GCA_013388645.1 Syntrophaceae bacterium
CATTCCTGCGGAAGCAGGAATCCATAAGCTTTTGAAATTACTGGACTCCCGCTGGAGTTTACCCCGTACCTGATACGGGGCGGGAGTGACGAATTAGGAATTATTAGAGGTTCCCTTAAGTCTTTGATTGAAAGGAGCCCTTGACCGAGGGCTGAGATTGGCCCTCAAACCGCTCTGAAATATGGAGTCAGAGATGGAGATAGCATCCTCATTGAAACGAATCGAGGAACCGTGCGGATGGAGGCAAGGGTCAATCAGAGAATCTCAGAGGGCGTAGTCCTCGTTCCCAACGGCTGGGTCAAAGAAGGCAATGCGAATCGGCTTACGGATACTAAGGTTCGAGAGGCGATTATGGGTTATCCTCAAAGGAAATCCCTCTTATGCGCCATTCGAAAAGCTTAGTTGAGTTCTAAAGTTGCTTATTGAAAACCCGTGTGGGGCAGGCTTATGGACATCGCATGATCGTTACGGAATCCTTCCCTTCGATAGGCATCCCATCCTTGGTCACTCCTTTAAGGATGCCCACGAGATCATTACAGCTAAGCCCCGTTGACCGAATGTCAAAATAGCAAACAAGATCTTTAAGGCCATCGCCGTTAACATCCTTTGGTCTCTGGTTACAAAAAGCTTTGCTTTTTTCGTTCCCAGTGAGGCCAAAGGTGAGAGAGCCTTGGTCGATTTGACGAGGGGCGTCGAAGTCTATGGTGGAGAGAATGGCAACAGGGATCCTCCCGTTATTTCTGAGATGGACACCATTGGTGGTCTCCCCGGGTTTGATGTCTATGGTGACTTCGATGATTGGTGTTAACAGAAAGGCTGAATAGATTGGGAAATGGTAACAAAGAACAGAGTCATCGATATCGTCATTGTAGCATACCGTTTGAAATTTGCCGTCTCGGACTCCGTAACCCACAATTTGCCCTCGTGCATTAATATCGGTGGCATACATCAACTCCCAGCCCAAATTTGCGTCAATCAAAGTGTTGAGGTCTGTCATCACCCCTTGGTCAAATAAAAAAGCATGATCGACACGACGATAACCCCACGGACGCTTAACATAGCCAATGTCACTCTGGCCAACGATCTGACTTTTTTCATTTATAGCGAGTGGCTTCGTATTTTTAGAATCACTCAGACCTCCGAGAACAGTGATTTCGCCTTTGCTATAGAGAAAAGCCCCTTGCAACCCAGGACCCCATGAACCCCATCCAACAAATTCACCCTGATCGTTCATATCTAAGGCATCGCCAAATATATTTAACCTCCACATCACACCGCTACTATAAAGGAAAATTCCAGCATCTTTCTCATTCCCTAATACTATTCCATGATTATTGATGACCAGGGCTTCGCTCTGTCCTTGATCGGGACCTATCCTATCAATATCTTCCATGACACCGTTGCTGTAAAGGTAAGCATGGAAATTCGAACCGACATATATCGTATTCGCCGAACCAACCACTTGGCCATAATCGTTAATACTATTTGCCCAAGATTGAGCCCGGGGGTCCGAAGAAATAGTACCCAGGTCGACGAAGGTGCCACGATGATAGATAAAAGAACGGACGGTTGAATTACCATTGATTTCTGTATCGTAATACCCGACGACTTGACCAAGGTTATTTATATCGTAAGGATAAAGTTCGCCAATATCGATCATCTTCCCCCTGTCGTAGATAAACCCGCGGTGACAGACATCCCCTGTAATGTGGGATGTCCCAACGACCTGACCCAATTCATTGATGGCAACAGCAGTGCTCCACGTCCCACCGAGGGTGAGGTGAGTGATGGTGTATTTTGGAAGGGCAACGCCCCAAGAACTGAAAAAGAATATAAAAAAACATATCAAGACTATCCTGAATCCTTTTGCCCCGTTTTTTTTCATTTCCGAATCCTTCAAACGTATTCTCGTCACTTCACTTCAAATCAATCGGTCCAGTCTACTCCTTCCCATTATGTACGATTCTTCCCCAATGGATTGAATGAGATTTAACGCATTTTCCATACCAGGTTTGATGACCACTGGGTAAAAGCGGGGAACCAATAAGTTTCTCAACAGGTTATGGATTTTCTGGTGGGTCATTTGGGAAGTAGAAAAATATTAAAAGTAGAAATCATTTACATAAAAGTTCCAAAAGGATTCCACTATAAAACCATCATTTTAGCTCTCTCACTGGGGATTCCTCTGTCCACAAATGGTAAACATCATGATAAAGCGCTTCGCTTACCGACACCTTGTAAGGTGTCGGGTTGATGTCCCTGAGATGGTCTTCCCTTGTGCTTCGAAGTTGGCTCAAAACATAATCTCTGGACTCCTTTAAGGGAACTTCTGGGTAAACCCTTTTTCCATTCCAAACGCAATGATGGAGAGGGATGACTTTAGAAGGTGCTACATAGACGCGCTTAATATGGTCAAAAGGGTGATGACACAAAACACGTTTTCCTGATTCAGGTGGTCGATCTCCGACCCTGACCATTAAATCTAATAGGCTGTACCCATCTTCACCGAAAAGACGGTAAACCTCCTTCTTTCCGGGGATGGTCATTTTACTCAATTCTTGGGAGAGTTTTATACGAGGTATCCCCTTGGCCTCAACTAATTTATAGACACACCCCAAAGCAGGCTGGTCATCGCAGGTGACGAGATGAGTACCAATACCAAAGGTGTCAATCTCATGACCTTGCTGATTGAGGGAGCTTAAAACGCTCCGATTGATTTCATTGCTCGCCAGAATCAGGCATTTTGAAAGAAGGGGATTTGTCTTTGCTCCTAATTCATTAAACACTTTTCGGGTCCCCCTTGAAAGGTAGGAAAGGTCTCCAGAGTCCAAGCGTACTCCGATCGGCTGATAGCCTAATTTGATCAGTCCCAAGGCAACGCAAACAAAATTAGGAACACCTGACTTCAAGGTATCATAGGTGTCCACAAGTGCCAGAAAGCCTTTTGGAAAAGCCTGAGCATACGCAATAAACGACGCAAGCTCCCCTTCATTTGTGTAATTGAAACCCAGTTCCCCTCGGATTTGCAAAATCATTTTGACAAAATCATGCTTTTTCCCATCTTCTCCAAGAAGGGTATGATCTTTCAAATCCTCGATGCCTGTAAAAGACTGCACATAGGAGTGGGCATGCGTTCCCGCAATGGGAACTCCGAAAAGATAACCTGCAAGGACATTGCTGGTTCCATCAAATCCTCCCATATAGCTATAACGAGAGGCTGAAATCCCTCCATCCGGGCCCTGGGCCCTTCGTAAGCCAAATTCAATCAACCCTTTATTAAAACCGACCACCAATCGATATTTTGCTGCGTTGGTTGTCATGAGGCTCGGATAATTGGTTAGTGTTAACGTGGGAGTTTCAAGTAATTGACCGACTGCAATCGGTCCCTCGACTCTCATGAGCGGGACGCGAGGGAAAGCAATCGTCCCTTCTCTCAAGGCATACACTTTCATCTTGGAACAGTCGACATTGCCGAGCCAATCGAAAAAACCTTTTTCGCATTGAGGCATTTGTGCTTTAAGATAGTTTATTTGATCGTCTGAAAATCGAAAATTTTCAAACAATCTGAGCTTCTCTTCGAGGCCGGCATAAATGGCGAACTCTCCCCGGAAAGGGTTTTTACGGAAAAAAAGATCAAAGACAGCCTCCTCCTCGTGTATCCCTGCCTTCCAATAAGCATAAGACATCGTGATCTGATAGAAATCAGTCAACATCGGAGTTACCAGCTTGTTCGTCGGCTGCATGGTTCACACTCCTTCATCCATGGATCTATTCTCCGCATCCAATAAAGATCGAGGCGAGAAGAAGAAAAAGAAGTCTCTTGGGGTTGGCGGCAAATGCATTCTCATATCATTACCATTATAGCAGATTCTAAGGGAGAAGCCTAAAGGAAAACCCACATGGTTTTGTGCGGAGACAAGAAGACTTAAGACTTTCTGAATGGAGTGGATTGCCATGATTTGCGATCCAATAGTTTATGTCGAAATTTCATTCGGAGGAATCGATTGGCAATTGAACCCATCTCCATGGTTTTCAATGGACGACTGGCAATTTTGATCTTATGCTGCCGAATGGCTGTAAAAATGGCTTCGAGGTTTTTTTCCGCATAGATCCATGAATAAGTTGTCCCAAACTGGGAGAGAAAATGGGAATCCGAGTTTCCAATTAATGGAAGTCCAAATGAACGAGATATTTTTACAGCCTTTTGGTTGAAATTGATCATCGGAGAATAGAAATGACAGTATTCAAGCGCATCAAAGAGATGAAGGTATTTCATGAGGTATCCATTTAAAGAGTAGGTTCCTGGAAAATAAGGATGGGGGGCGATGATCAGGGTTTCTGGCCGACGTAATTTTGATAGGGAATAAAAATCCGAGCACATTTTATGGAGAGGAGGGTTTAAAACGAGGACATGACGTTTCTGGATCGTCATCTCAATGCCAGGAATCAGAAGGATCCCCTTCTCCCGAGCATAAGACGAAAGGTCTGGGTTGAAGGTCATCCGATGATGATTGGTGATGGCAATGACATCAAAACCTTCATCGGCCGCTTTCGAAATAAGTTCTTTGGCTGTGTAACGGACAAGGTCAAGAGGATCTTCAGCCGTGTGAAGGTGAAGATCTACTTTGAGGGGTTTCAATCGTTTTAATTTTTGAGTGGATCCCTTCACCATATTAAAGTTTTATAAGATGTGAATGTCTGTCTGTCAAATTTGGTGGGATGATCGAGGCACGCTCAGTTTATTGATGAACCTTAATTGTCTGCTCAGGTAAACTGTCTCTTTGAAATCATGGGTGATTCGTCCTTATTTCGTTTTTTCTATTTTATGCGATGCGTTGCCTCACGGAGAATGGTCAGTGCCTCTTTTAGGGATTCCGAACCTTCCACCCGATAAAGAATCGTGACACTCAACAAGAGAGGGCCAACTGCCATTCCCCCACGAGTTAAGTACAGGAATTCCCCTGGTTTGGGAGCTTTATCTGTAAGGGTGAAGAAATAACCGACGTTATGAACGCCTCGCATCTGCTGCACGACCAGCTTCGTCTCAACTGCCCTTGGAAGAATCAGGTGTCCCTCAAGTTCAACAAGCATTCGTATTTTTTCAGGATTGTTAAAGCTTTGTTCTCCTGGTTTGCCCCATAGCACGGTGATCAAGATCTTAAAATCATCACCTTTTACCGGTATAAATATAATAATCGGCGGCATATTCTCTTGCCCTATATGGGCCTTGTCTTGCCATGTGATGGGAACATTCAACTCAAGCACTCCGTGTTCAGGGATTGGATATGTTTTAATTATCTTTGCTCCACCTGCGTAAGCGATGCTCGCTACAAAAAACGTTAAACTAAAAACCACGCAGAGGGTTAAACTTGTTTCTTTTCTATAGGTGTTCATAATTTACTTGCTCCAGGACCCAGCATGTGAGGAACAATAAGATATTAATATCTTTTAAAAGAGCTTGTTGACGAAAACATGATAACACTATTTTAAAATCTCTTCATTGACATTTTGGAACAAAATCTGTCTTCCATTGTACAAAATATACAAGACCCGAATCCTTGGGGAAATGAGTTTATACAGTTCAAGCCATAAAAAATGCTAATAATATTGGCAACCTCTAAAAATGTCATTCCTGCGGAAGCAGGAATCCATAAACTTTTGAAATTACTGGACTCCCGCTTTCACGGGAGTGACAAATTAGGAATTATTAGAGGTTCCCTATTAATTTATTAATAGTATTCGATTCCCGTTTAAGTTTGCTTTTAATTTTGGCATTATTTATGCCAATTATTTACGGAATTTAGCGTGAATTTCGGCTGAAAATACCATTTTCTTAATTGATACAAAACATATCCTTTTAGAAATATGGCAAATCCTATCTTTGGTCTTATTTCGAATTTTCGAAAGTCACGAGATAAAAAGGTTCCCGATCGCTCACATCTATTCCTGTCAGGGCTTAATCAAAAAATTTTCCTAAATCAATGGGGCAAACCAGAGACTCAGGTTGGCTTAAGCCAAATCGGGAGATTAGATAAATTGGGAACCGTGTTCTTGATCACCGACCCTGCCGAAGACGCTCACCTTAATGTCTGGATATATAATAAGAAGGATAGCATTCTTCTCTTTACAAAACAAAAATTGGTTTCTCACTTTAGCTGTAAACGGCTCGGTTTAAAAATGGATACTGAGAAATCTACAACCGAAAACTCTCTGGAAGAACCCTCCTAAAATTTACAATTTATTTCTGCACCTTCCGTTTGTCCGCTTTTTGATATTTACTCAATTTTTGATTAAAATTGTTTTGAACTCTTCATTCCCTCTATAGCCATATGAAAGGTATGGGATGAAACTCACAAAATCCACGTTGACTTTAAAATCTTTTTCAGACCTAAAAGCGTTAGTTGAAAAAAAACGTGTTGGCTTCCCAGATCATCCTTCGACCGATCAGATCCATCATCAGGAGGAAGGACATCCGGGATGGGAGGAAGACCTCTTCAATAAGGCCATGGAAGGGGTAAAACCCATCCCGAGAAAAAACTATGTCGAGAAAATCCCCCAAATCGAGTTACCAAAGAGTCATCGGGATCGGGAAGATGTTGAGATTTTAGAAAAGCTCAAAGACCTGGTTCAATACGGAAAGGGTTTTAAGGTTGAGGATACACCCGAATATATCGAAGGAACAGGCTATCATGTCCACCCCTCGGTAGCAAAACGTTTGCATCGGGGAGAATATTCCATTCAAGCATATGTGGACCTCCATGGTCTCGTTGTAGAAGATGCAAAAGACGTTTTTGAGAGATTCTTAAAATGGGCAGTGACTGCAGGTAAGACCGGGGTTTTAATTGTCCATGGGCGTGGTCTTTCCTCGCCCTCAGAACCTGTATTAAAGAAAAAGGTGAGAGAGTGGCTGACCCGTGGCCCTTGGCGGAAATGGGTGGCAGCCTATTCCAGTGCAAGAATTTGCGATGGTGGGGCAGGTGCCACCTATGTATTACTTAGACCCCGCCCTTTCTTGAAGCGGTCGAAGAAGAGAAAGTCTTTTGAAGGAAAATTCTGATGGAGTATCCGTGGTTAAAGCACTATGATGAAGGTATTCCGTATTCATTAAAGCCGTATCCATCACAAACGCTCCTCGACATCGTAAAAGATACAGCCTCTCAACGACCCCATCACACCGCACTGATTTTCAAAGGAAGACGTCTCAACTACCTCGAATTGGAAAAATTAAGTGACGCCTTTGCGAACGGATTGATTGAGTTAGGAGTAAAGAAAGGTGATCGTGTTGCTCTTATTTTACCCAATTCTCCTCAATTAATCTTTGCCCAACTGGGAGTGTGGAAAGCAGGAGGCATTGCTGTACCAATCAATCCGCTCTATACAGAAAACGAATTAGAGCGATTATTGATAGAATGCGGTGCTGAAACAGTGGTGGTGCTGACACGGTTTTACAAAAAAATCAAGTCCCTCCAGCCACACACTCGTCTGCGATATGTCATCGCTACCAATATCAAGGAATATCTTCCACGTTTCTTGAGCTTTCTGTTCACCTTGTTCAAGGAGAAAAAAGAAGGTCACCGGATTAAACTCCAGCCCAATGATCTGTGGCTCAGCGACCTGCTTCGGCGACATATCCATGACCCAAGACCGAATGTGGAAATCAATCCTGAAGATATGGCTTTGCTTCTCTTTTCTGGAGGGACGACGGGGGAACCCAAGGGAGCGGTAGGGACACATCAGGCCCTCCTCATGACCGGAATGCAGTTGCGTGCATGGTTTAGTACCTTTACAGTGGAGTGGGATGATGTGATTCTGCTTGCCATTCCATTGTTTCATGTATACGGTAATGCCGGTGTCTTTGCGGTAGGGATCTTTGGACGTGACACTTTTTCAGTCGTTCCGGATCCCCGCGACATTGATGATTTGGTCGCGACGATTCGAAAGACCCGTCCTACTTTCCTACCCGGAGTCCCGACACTTTTTAATGCGCTCCTCAACCATCCTGCTGTCCAGGCAGGAAAAGTCGATTTCAAATCTACAAAGTTGTGTGTCTCGGGAGCATCCTCGTTATTGGCTGAGGTTAAACATCGATTCGAAGAGTTAACAGGAGGCCGAGTGGTCGAGGGCTACGGTCTTACGGAATCGATGATGGCTGCCGTGGTAACGCCATTGCACGGACCCTATAAGCCTGGGTCGGTAGGAACCCCATTGCCAGATGTCGAGATTCGTATCGCAGATACGACGACAGGGGAGGGTAGCCTTTGCCCGAATGAAGTCGGGGAAATTCTGATGCGAGCACCTCAGTTGATGAAAGGGTACTGGCAACGTCCATTGGAAACAGAGAACACCATCCGGGATGGTTGGCTTTACACGGGAGACCTCGGCTATTTGGATGAGGATGGATTTCTTTTCATCGTGGATCGAAAAAAGGACGTGATTAAGCCTAGCGGGTTTCAGGTCTGGCCCCGGGAGGTGGAGGAAGTAATCGCCTCACATCCAGCAGTCAATGAGGTTGGGGTAGGGGGTGTTTTTGATGAATATCAGGGGGAAGCAGTGAAAGCTTGGGTGGTTTTACGGTCTGGGCAGAAAGCGTCGGCTGAAGAGATTCGAGCCTATTGTCGAAAAAAACTTGCAGGATATAAAGTGCCCAAACACATTGAATTCATGGAAAGCCTTCCCAAGACCATGGTAGGAAAGGTGCTTCGTCGGGAGTTGCTTGATCAGGAAAAGTCTAAACAAAACAAATCATAAAGAAACATTGGAGAAAACAGAGTGAAATGTAGAAATCATCCTGACCGTGAAGCAGTGGTGGAAATTTGAACTTGGGGTCAGGCATAAATAATTAGCTATTGACAGGGAGGGACCACTGTGATAATGAAATTTCATGGCGAGAAGACCGAGGATTCATTATCCAGGGGGACTCTATCATGTCATTGCCCGAGGAAATAGAGGGCTGAAGGTATTTCGGGAGGATCGAGACTACAGGCTTTACCTGAAATTCTTAGAAGAATATAAAGAACGATACGGTTTTTTACTGTATGCCTATGTCTTGATGCCAACGCATATCCATCTTTTGGTTGAGGTGAGAGAGGTTCCTCTTTCAAGATTGATGCAGAGCCTTCAATTCCGTTATACGAAAAACTACAATTTAAGGTATCAGAGTTGGGGGCATCTGTTTCAGGGCCGTTACAAGGCGATTCTTTGTGAAAAGGATTCTTATTTGATTGAGCTAACGGCCTATATCCATTTGAATCCGGTTCGAGCAAAACTAACCAAGGATCCGTCGGAATATCCTTGGAGTAGTTATCGGGAGTATTTAAAGGGGGGCAAGGGGGAGTTGGCGGATAGCAGTTTTGTATTATCTCAGTTCTCAGATATCAAGGGGAGAGCCGTTCGGGAATATGTGAGATTTGTAGAAGGCCAGATGCCAATGGGTCATCGTGAGGAGCTATATCGGTTGAGGGATCAACGGTTCTTGGGGGATGAGGGTTTTATTGACCGGGTTGTAACTGACCGAAAAGATGGGCCGTCTTATATTTATGATCTACCTATCCAAGAGTTGGTGGGCCATGTTAGTACTGTATTTGGTATATCGGTGGAGACGATTTGGAGTATGAGCCGCAATCGGGCGGGGGCTTGGGGGCGTGCGATAATTGGTTATCTGGGGAGGTGGCTGTGTGGATATTCGAACAAGTATGTTTCTGATTACTTTAATAGGGATCCGGTAACGGTGAGTCGGGGGGTAGCAAAGGTAGAGGAGAGAACCAGATGGGATAAGGAATTTGAAACAAAACTTCAGAGATTGGAAGAAGAGATTACAAGGGGAAGGAGACGAAAAATAAGAAATTAGTTATGCCTGACCCTATTATTCTGAAGAAATAAAATAAAATGAAATCATCCATTTCCCATGATATAATTGCTATGGAGGATATCAATAATGACCAGGGAATTCAATGTCGTGATCGAAAAGGATGAAGACGGTTATTTTGTCGCATCCGTCCCCGCTTTGCGAGGATGCCACACACAAGCCAAATCCCTTGATGTGTTAATGAAGCGGGTGAAAGAGGCTATCAAGCTTTGTCTCGAAGTTGAGGAACCCGTAGCCAACGAATTCATTGGCATTCAGCGTGTTGCGGTCTCTTCATGAGTACATTTCCTTCAGTCACCGGTTCCCAACTTATCAAAGCCCTTCGGAAACTTGGTTTTGAAGTTATTCGTACAAGGGCCAGTCACCATTTCTTGCGCCATCCAAATGGGCGGAGCACGGTTATACCCGTGCACCAAGGTGAAACGATTGGGCGCGGACTTTTTGCTCAAATCCTTCAAGACTGTGACCTCTCCCGGGACGAACTCCAAGAAGTACTTTAAGCGAACGACAGTCTTAGAGGCGACGATTGAAAGGGCACACCAATACTGCCGTTCGCTGAAAAGATGAAGTATGGATAAACCATTCCAACGCAGGGGGGCAGAAAGCAATACCCAAGTCGGTCGCGATTTCGAGGCCAAGGCTCAGTTTTTCTTTGCTCAACAAGGCTTAGACTTGACTCCCGGCATGACTGTTGAAATCGGCATCAATGGACGGAAGTCACACAGCTTCGACCTTGGGGATGAGCAGAAGAAAGTCATCGTTGAATGCAAGGCTCACACATGGACCGAGGGAGGAAATGTGCCAAGTGCGAAAATGACCACCTGGAACCAAGCCATGTTTTTCTTCCATGCGCCTCCGCCGGGTTACCGAAAGATCCTGTTTATTCTCCGGGATTTCAGTCAAAAAAGAAATGAAACCCTTGGAGAATACTACATTCGAACGAATCCTCACCTCATCCCAAACGATGTTGGGGTTTGGGAATATGACGAGAAACAGGGAACGGCAAAGAAGATCAAATAACCAACGAGTCAATTAAGGCGACGGGGAATAGCCCCGTCGCCTTTTAGCGAGGGTGGTTGCCCCCGCGCTTTACCTCTATCGTTAGGCGCAAGCAATGAAATTATCCCCTTGCCTTATATACGCCATTGACGTATAATAAATTATGGTCATCATTGAGACCCCGATATTTACAAAAAGAATTCAAGAATTAATAACGGATGATGAATATCGTCTTTTGGAAGCGCATTTGGTCAATCGACCGGATGTTGGCAAAATAATGCCCGGGAGTGGCTGGCTTAGAAAACTCAGATGGTCAGCTGGCGGGCGTGGAAAGAGAGGCGGTATCAGAGTCATTTATTACTGGTTCGTATCTAAGGATATCGTCCTTCTTCTTTATGCCTTTCCAAAAAGTGAGCGGGATGATTTAACAACGGAACAATTGAAACAACTAAGAAAGATTATAGAAAAGGAGTACACATGAAAAAAGAACTGTTTGAAGAGTTACTTGCAAGCGTCAAACAGGGGGCTGCCATACTGAAAGGCAAAATGAGACCATTACGCAGTATTGAGTTTCCCGAATCTGAAGTGCAGAAAATACGAGAACGATATGGTCTTTCACAAGACAAATTTGCTTCTCTTATGGGAATCAGCGTGGCCACTCTCCGCAACTGGGAACAGGGGCGGCGTAAACCTGAAGGGCCGGCTCGTGTTCTTCTGAGGATTGCAGCCGCACATCCTGAAGTGATACTTGATATTACACGGCATCACAAAATGAGAAAACAGGCATAACAACTATTTCCAGTCGACCGGGAATAGGCGCTTTGCTTTTTCAGTTTCTGCCTGTTCCCCCGGCGGCTGAAATTCTTCGTTAGGCAATGAAAATAAATTGCACTTGACATATTAAATATAGTATAAATATTATATAGCATGTGGCGGATCGAAGAGCACCGGCGGGTCGATAAGCAAGTCGGCTCAATCCCGAAAGAGATCCTGAAACGGTACGAGAAATGGAAAGACATCGCTGCAATTTCTGGCCCACCCGGGCTACATATGATAAGAGGGCTTCACGACGAGGCATTGTCGGGCGAGTGGCAAGGCTATCGCTCTTCACGGCTTGGGTTGCAATGGCGGGTGATCTACCGAGTTATTCCCAGAGAGTTTTTGTTCCAAGTTGCTTCGATAACCGCCCATGACTATCGGAGGTCTTAAATGAGTGAGTATCGGCCTGCAAAGAAACGAATTACGGTTTCGGTTGGAGAGTCTGTGCGAATCATTCGTGAACTTCAGGAATTAAGCCAAAACGAACTATCGCACCTTACAGGCATTCCCCAGGCTACGATCTCAGCAATCGAAAATGATCGAGTTCGCCTGGGAGTAGAGCGCGCTAAAGTCTTGGCTCGGGCGTTGAAGTGTCATCCAGGTGTTCTTGTTTTTCCTGGTTGGGAACTTCCTGATGAGGCTGCAGCATAACCCTACGTTTCAGCAGACTCGCGGGGCGATTCATGGCGAGTCGACTTACTGCCGGTCACAGCAGACAATCAATAATACTTTGCATAACAACTGCATCAACCTGACGCGCAATAGCCGCGTCAGGTTTTGGGCATTCCTGATTGCCCGCGCAGGTTATGCAGATCGTTAGGCGCCACCGTGCGCCTGAGGCGGCAACGGGGTTCAGAATGGACATCTCACGACTGCGCCCGTTTGGCGGCTTGCATAGCTCGCTCCTCGCCTTTTCCACAGGATACGTGTTTCGCATCTCGTATTGGTCCGCCACGCCCACCGAGTTCGGGGCCTTCTCCAATGTCTGGATGGTAACTCCCCAGGATCGACGCCTACTCTTCGCAGATCCGGCGAAATCAGGGAGCGTTGTCCACCTCTATCACAGGTTCGATGAGAGCTATGGGGCAACCATCTCCCTGCGGCGGCCCGACCCCATGTGCTTGCATCTGGTCATGCAAGGTTCCGCCGCTACCACGATTGAGATCAACCTCCGACTTGGCCGCACCTTACTAACGAGAGTTCTGGCAGCATCGGCCCGAGCAATGCCCCTTGCTTGGGCGACCAAGGACCCCGTAGCCCACGCACTGGACGCCCTCACCTCGATGTTCATCGCAAAGGGAAAGGTCAAGGTTGCTGGCAAGACCGAAACGGAAGAGCCCTACTTTGCTGGCGACATCGACGACGTAATGCTCGTCAAGGATGGCAGCGCCTCGGTGAACG
>JACAEV010000187.1 GCA_013388645.1 Syntrophaceae bacterium
AACAAACCGGTCTGCATGATCTCTCTCCTTTAAATGTTGTCTTTAATCACCATAACATACCGGTTGTTAAATTGGTAGAGTGTTGATAATAATTTTCATCAATTTTTAGAGGAACCCTTGAATCTTGAATTTTGAATTTTGAATCTTGAATCTTGAATTTTGAATTTGTTTTATATGGGGGAAACCTTTCCAAAATATTTCTCTTTTTGACCACAACTAAAACAAAGCAGTAAGATAGGATTCATGAGCGTGAAGACCTATCGAGAGATTCTAATCTTTGTCACCGGAACGACTCCTCAGATCGTTACCGAAACGCTTTACTGCCTCAACCAAGCAACTCAACCTCCGATTTTCCCAGATGAAATTCACATCCTCACCACCTCCAGCGGGAAGGAGAAAATAGAACGAGAACTATTGGAAAGGGAGCGATTGAAAGTTTTTTCAAAAGAATTTGGCCTTCCCCCTATCCCCTTAACTCGAGAGTCGATCCATGTCGTTTGTGATGAGAAAGGAAATCCCCTCGAGGATATTCGAGAGGTCTCCCATAACGAATCTGTGGGAGATTTCATTGCCAATTTCATCAGGGAAAAGGCTGAAGACCCGGGAGTTCGGCTCCATTGCTCTTTGGCTGGAGGTCGAAAAACGATGTCCTTTTACTTGGGGGCAGCCCTCCAACTCTTTGGAAGGCCCTGGGATAAGCTTTACCACGTTCTGGTTTCGCCGGATTTTGAATCTCATCCGGAGTTTTACTACAAACCCAGAAAGAATCGGGTTCTTGAACTTCGGGATTCGGGTGGGAAACTGATCATGAAAATTGAAACGAGGGATGCTGAGATTTCCCTTGCTGAACTCCCTTTCGTTCGACTCAGGGACAAGATCTCTTTTGCAGGAAGAAGTTTTAGAGAACTGGTGAGGGAAGGGCAAAAAGAGATTGATATGGCTACGATCCAGCCCTATCTCCAGATTCATCTTAAGGAGAGAGCCATCTCTATTGGAAAGACTACGATTGATATGGTTCCGATTCAAATGGTTATTTATACCCATTTGGTTAGACAAAAGGAATTCAACTGTCCTTTTCCTAATCGGCCTTACTGCCTGGACTGTATTGAATGTTTTATTACGCTTGGAGATCTCTCCAAGAGGAAGGCCTTTGAGGAGATGACCAAAGATTATCAGAAGATTTATGGCCCTTATTCGGGACGGGTAGAAGATTTCTTAAAAAGATGGGGTCACAAAGGTGGTATTGATTCAGATACCTTGAGGCAAAACATAAGCAAAATCAATACTGTCATAAGAGAAAATATCGAGGATGAGACCCTCTTCCCCTTCTACGTAATAACCCCCGTCGGCAAACACGGCAGTAAACGCTACGGGATTAAAATTGAGAAAAAAAAGATTGTGATTGAATCTTAAATTTTAAATTTTGAATCTTGAATTTTGAATTTGTTTTAAGGTTTTTTGAATTTTGAATCTTGAATTTTGAATTTGTTCTAAGGTTTTTTGAATTTTGAATCTTGAATTTTGAATTTGTTTAAAAAGGAGGGAAAGATGCCCAAGAGTTTTGAAGAACTCCCCGTATGGCAAAAAGCAAGAGAACTGGTGAATTACGTTTATACTCTGACGCGCCAGGAGGCTTTCAGTAAAGACTTTAGCCTTGTTGACCAGATCAGACGTTCTTCCACCTCTGTCATGTATAATATCTCGGAGGGATTTGAGAGGGGGTCAAACACTGAATTCATCCAATTTCTATATATCGCAAAAGGTTCTGCCGGGGAGACAAGAGCACAATTTTATGTTGCGCTCGATCAAGATTACGTAACGATGGAAGAATTTAAGAAAGGGACTGCCATGTGCAAAGACGTTTCCGGTCAATTGAGCGGACTGATTGATTATCTAAAAGGGTCACGGCTAAAAGGGGAGAAATTTAAGAAAGAATATAAGAGTGCAAAAGACCGTTTCCAAGAAATGATCGACCAATTCAATATTCAACATTCAAAATTCAATAAAAGAAATTCCACCTTCGAACCGGACGAGTAAACGGAAATTTGAATTTTGAAATTTGAATTTTGAATTTGTTTTTAGATTTTAGTTTTGAATTTTTAATTTTGAATTTTGAATTTGTTTAATTGGGTTAGAAAGTCATGAATTTTTGAATCTTGAATTTTAATTTTTGAATTTTGAATTTTGAATTTGTTTTAAGTTTTTTTTGAATCTTGAATTTTGAATTTTGAATTTGTTTTAAACGTTGGAGGGAAAAATGAACTTCGACGAAAAAGAATTCTACGCCGTCGTTTTAGGTGCCCTTTTGCACGACATTGGAAAATTTGTCCGGCAAGCACTTTTTATCCCAAAGTATCTTAAAGATGATTTTGTTAAATTTTAAGTTTTGAATCTTTAATCTTGAATTTTGAATTTGTTTTTAGATTTTAGTTTTGAATTTTTAATTTTGAATTTTGAATTTGTTTAATTGGGATGGAGGGGAAGATGGAATTTGGTGTGAAGGAATATCAGACAGTTATTTTAAAATTATTGCCATATGAGGTGGGCAAGGAGGAGTAATGATGGATGAAAATATTTATAAAATTGCTATAGCGGCATTTCTACATGACATTGGGAAATTTGCAGAGAGGGCCAATTTCAATGTAAGTCGGGAATTCTTAATAAATAACGCTCAACTCTACCAGCCATATTATAAAAATCAATACACCCACAAGCATGCTGTATATACCGCCGCCTTCATCGACCATATTGAAAAACTTTTACCGAAAGAATTCAATAAGGATAATTGGGGACTGGGAGATCCTTTTATAAACCTTGCAGCGGGGCATCATAAGCCAGAAACAAGTTTGCAATGGATTATTGCTATGGCCGACAGAACCAGTAGCGGTTTTGATAGGGATGAGTTTGAAGATTATAACAAAGGGATAGGATCTCAAGATTATAAGAAAACAAGATTACTTACTATTTTTGAAGGTATTTCTATTGATGGGAAATGGCGGGCAGACACGCTCGATTCATACCAATTTAGATATCCCTTAAAAGAGCTTTCTCCAGAAAATATATTTCCAAAAAATAAAGATGAATTCAAAATATTGGATAGTGAACAGGCTTCGAATGAATATAATGAACTTTTTTTCAATTTTGTGGCTTCATTGGAAAAACTAATTCACAAGAACAATATATCCCTCTGGTTTGATCATTTTGACAGTCTGTTTATGATATACGCATCCCATATCCCAGCTACATCTGTTGGAAAAGTAGTGCCAGATGTATCACTTTACGACCATTCAAAGACGACAGCGGCGTTAGCTTCTGCTATCTATTTGTATCATCTACAAAAGGGCAGCATGGAGATAGAAAAAATTAAGGAATATGAAGATAAAAAGTTTTTAATCGTGACAGGTGATTTTTATGGCATTCAGAATTTTATATTTTCAGAAGGAGGTAGCACAAACAAAGCGTCTGCAAAACTTTTAAGGGGGAGATCATTCGCAGTATCACTTATATCAGAACTTGCCGCTGACATACTTTGTAGAGAAATTGGGCTGACAACCGCCTCTATCATCCTGAATGCTGCGGGAAAATTTACTATACTTGCACCAAATACAGAGAGGACAAAAGACAAAATAAGGACAATTGAAGAAAGAGTTAATGACTGGTTTCTTCGCATGTTTTATGGGGAATCTTCATTGGGTATATCGTTTATTGAAGCATCTTGTGAGGATTTTGTATCGAAGAGATTTGGTGATTTATGGAATAAACTATCCTTGGAATCAGAAAGAGGAAAATTCCAAAAGATTAATCTTGAAAGATATGGTGGAGTGGTTCCTAACTATCTTGACCAGTTCGATAATGAACTTCATAAGAAACTGTGTCCATTTTGCGGTAAAAGGCCATCAAGTTCCGAGGTAGAAAATAATCCGTTACTTGGCGACGAGAGGTCTGCCTGTAAAATATGCAGAGATCATATTTATTTAGGTACTAACCTTGTAAAAGCAAAGAGAATAGCTATTACCATAAAAGATACTGAAATATTTGGTGATAAACTTAAAGAGCCGATATTTGATGAATATCAGGTTTCTCTGGATGTAGAAGGGAAATTGAGAAAACTTGCTGATGAAGGGGCGCTTCTCAAATACTGGGATATTTCTATTTCAAAGGAAGGAAGAATTTCAAAGGATATCACTGCGAAATTCATAAACGGTTATGTTCCTGTTTATGATGATTCTGATTTAAATGATGTTCGTTATTTAGGAGGTAAGAAAAGTGAAAAGAAAAAGTTGGAGCTAATTGATCAGATAAGAGTAGATAAAGAAAAAGGGGTTCCAAAAACATTTGCTCATATTGCCAAGAAGGCCCTAAATTTTACTGATACGGCTGATAAGTTCACAGGTATTGAGGCGCTTGGCGTCCTCAAAGCGGATATTGATAATCTCGGCCTTATTTTTGCTTGTGGACTGAAGCGGATTAGTCTCTCAAGACAGGCTACCCTGAGCAGGCAGATTAACAATTATTTCACAGTTTATTTGCCATATATTTTAACTACAACAGAAGAATTCCGGGATATTTATACAGTCTTCGCTGGAGGGGACGACCTTTTTCTGATTGGTCCATGGAATAGAATTATTGATTTTGCATCTTTTCTTCAAGGTACTTTTAAAGAATATGTCTGCGGTAACAATCAAATAACTCTTTCAGCGGGGATAAGCATCCATAAACCAGGAGAGCCCGTTCTATCCATAGGTGAAAGGGCAGAAGATGTTCTTAAAAAGTCCAAGGGCAACGGACTGGATTCTGTTACCCTCTTTGATGAACCGGTTAAATGGAAAGGTTTTGAAGCTTTGGGTATTATAAAAACGGTTATCAGCACATGGATGGATAAGGAAATCATCAATAATGCGATGCTCTTCAGACTCAACACATTTTCTCATATGGCAAAATTTGAAAGGGAGCTTCTGAAATTAAAAGAAGGCATGGAAATGGAAGATTGGGACTGCCTAAAGTGGCGGTCTAATTTCAAGTATACAATTGTGCGAAATGTGGGGAGGAATTTAAAAGGTGAAGAAAAATCCAATGCTATAAAGGAGGTGGAGGGGGCGGCGAACTGGATTGTAGAGTATGGTGGAGGAATGAAAATCCCAATTTGGCAGATTATCTATGATCGAAGATAAGGAGGGACAAAAGATGGATTTGACATTTTGGAAAGATAAGAACAAGAAGCTGATAGATCCTGATTTGTTTTCCACAAAGGCAGAGGAATTGGCAAAATCAATTTATGGAGAGCAAACAGGAAAAGCAAATAAACCAACTCAAATAAGAAAATTTTACGATGAGATATTAAGATTTGAGGGCATTCTAAAAGCAAGCCCCACCGATTTTGATAACATACTCCCTTATTTAAAAATGCTCAACGCTAAAGCAGCGTATGCAATGGGAAGGGAATTAGTTTCAAAAAAGTTTAAGGACTTTATTTCAAACTCTTTAAATCAGGTAAAGGATAAAGATGATTTTGATGTGTTTGCAGGATTATTTGAGGCTTTTATGGGGTATTACAAATTTTACGATGCAAAAGGGGGAAATTTGACTCCGGGAGGTGGAAGATGAAACTTAGCGAAATTAAAAAGCTCGAGGGCAAAATAATATTAAAAAGTGGTCTTCATATAGGTTCAGGTAATATGGAAATGCACATTGGTGGAACGGATAGCCCTGTTATTAAACATCCACATACATTAGAGCCTTATATACCTGGATCTTCTTTGAAAGGAAAGGTTAGGTCGCTTCTTGAGATGGAAAGCGGGTTAATGATTTACACTGATGGAAACGTAGTTTCAAGTGAGACTTTGAAAAAAGTCAAGGACAACACCGGCTTAAAAAACAAGTGTGAAGCAATTTTAAAGATTTTTGGGTCAAGTGGTGCAGACAAGGATGATGAAACAGCTTTTGGCCCGACAAGAGTATCTTTTGCAGATTGTTATCTCGATGATGAATGGAGAAAGAAGGCGAGAGATAATCGGTGGCTTCTGACCGAGGAGAAGTCTGAGAATGTTATTAACAGAATAAAAGGCACTGCTGAAAATCCAAGATTTATTGAACGGGTTCCGGAAGGAACAAAATTCAAATTTCTTGTTACATTTAAGGTCCTTCAGAGTGGTGATGCCGAACTTTTCGATACATTTCTTTTAAAGGGACTGAAGCTTCTTGAAATGGATGCCCTTGGCGGAAATGGAAGCAGAGGATATGGAAGGATTAGCTTTGAATTTAACGACAATGAAATGAACGAGAAATTTAAAACATTTATTCCATTTTAGGAGGTGAGAAGATTTGAAAGTCTATGAGATAATAATAAAGCCTGCTACCGGATTTGGGACTCCCATTAAAGGCGATACTATGTTCGGGCATTTCTGCTGGCAGGTCGCTTATGATGAGAAACTCGTCGGTAGAACCTTAGATGTTCTCCTTTCTTGCTATCCTTCAAAGCCATTTGCTGTCTTTTCGTCTGCATTTCCTAAGTTTTGTATCGGAACCAAATATCTCTACGCTTTTAGAACGCCGAACTTTCACTTGGATAAATTATTCGCTTTGCCAGAGGATAAGAAAGAAAGGATAAAAAAGCGGAAGGAATACAAGTCAAAACGATGGATGATGATTGAAGAAGGTTATGAATTCTCATCTTTCAAAAAGTTAGAGTTTTTAAGTGATTCGGATTTATTTAAAAGAGCAAAGACCAATTTAAGTGATGATACAAGAAAGAAGATGAGAAGGGCAGGAACAAAGAATTATATTGCAGTCTTTTCTCAACCCCGTAACTCCATCAATAGAGTTACATTTACAACTGGCAAAGAAGGATTTGCTCCTTTTGAAGTCGAACAGTATGTGTTCTGTCCAGAAACGGAACTTGCCCTTTTCGTTGGAATTGACGAGGAAGTTGTGAATATCAACCATATTTTGGAAGGGCTTGAGAGAATAGGCAAGTTAGGGTTCGGAAAGGACGCATCCGCAGGGCTTGGCAGATTTGATCTTGGCGAGGAAACTGAAATTGATTTGAAGGAAATAGGGAGCAAATCCCCGAATGCCTGTTACACCCTTTCACCTTGTGTTCCTGAAAAAGACACCTTTGTAGAGATGTATTTTACACCCTTCACAAGATTTGGAAGACATGGAGATGTTTTAGCAAAATCGAGTAATCCTTTCAAGAATCCTGTGATAATGGCGGATGAGGGTGGCATATTTATACCGAGAAGTCGTGAGTCGTTTAAAAAACCTTATATTGGGAGTGCTGTGATGAATATTTCCAAGGCAGAACCTAGGTCGGTAATGCAGGGATACTCTCTTTACCTACCCATTAATGTGGAGGTATAAAGGATGGAAAAGCTATTCAAAATAAGGTTTCACATAATTTCGCCAGTTCACATCGGTTGTGATGATGTTTACGAGCCGACCAGCTTTGTTATAGACGAAAAAAATGGGAAGCTGATAGTGTTTGACCAGATAGATTTTATAAAGGGCCTTTCCTCCAAGGATAAAGAAAGATTTGTTAGCATCTGCATGCAGGGAAATATATCATCGATCATAAGCATTTATAAATTTCTTTCAAACAGGCAAATAAAAGGCAGGGAGATAGAGATGGCTGCTGGTCTTCTCCTTGATTACAAAAGAGTAAGAGATTTGCCCATAAATGATGAGAAAAGAATTAAACAAGAAGTCAATCAGTTCACTATCAGCAGAACGGCTTATCATCCATACGATAATTTACCCTATATTCCCGGATCATCGGTGAAAGGTGCAATAAGAACAGCATGGTTAACTAAAATCGCAAAAGAAAGAGGTATTAAAGATTGGTGGAAGGTTTCAAAGGCAAAGGAAGGACGGCAGAGCAAAGATTTGGAAGAGAAATTGCTAAATGGGAGTTTTGACACAGATCCATTTAGGATGGTTAAAGTTTCAGATTTGACTGCTCCTGGAGGAGCAAAAACCAGAATTGTATATGCGGTTAATAAGAAGAAAAAGACTTCAAAATTTGAGGCGCGTGGACCACACCAAATACTCGAGACTATAAAAGAAGGGTCTGTTTTCGAAGGGGTGATCAATATTGAAAAACCAAGCGATATGTCAGGCATTAAAGAACCAATTGCTATTAAGGAACTTTTGAAATCTATCAATTCGTTCTATATCCCTGCCGTTAATGATGAGAATAAAGTTACTACAGAAATTGAGGCTGGTTCATTTGTTGCGAAAAGGATAAATGAAAAATTTAAAGGGAAGATGGGAAAAGATGCTTTTTTGATAAGGATAGGAAGACATTCAGGGGCAGAGGCTGTGACTATAGAGGGAAATCGGCAGATAAAGATAATGCAGGGCAAAGGGCAGCCGCCTAAATTCCTTGATCACGCTACCACAATATGGTTAGCCTCAGAGACCTCTAAGCCGACTACTAACAAGGGATTAATCCCTTTCGGTTGGTCAGTTTTAGAAATTGTGAATTGAAGAGTTCGCGACAAGATTATCAGAAAATTGGGGACGGGTTCACATTAGGGATTGCGAAATTTGGAACCATATACTCAGGCTCCAACTCGGGTTTTCTCCTGTTCAATTTTTTCGTGAAGCCACATGGACATCAGCTGGGTAAAGGGAAGCCCTTTGTTACGTGCAATACGCTTTAACAGTGCAAGATCAAAAGGATCTAATCGTACCGATACGGGTTGTCTCGGAGGCCGGTGGGCAATGAAAAATTCTGCTTTATCGAGGAGCCCGCGCACCTCTTCGGGTTTCGCCTTAGCAATGGAAGAGTCCCACGCTTGGGCTTCCCGTTTTAATCCCCTTTTGATTCTTTTTGGAAGTTTTTTCATTTTTTGATTCTCCTTAAGTAAGCTTTTTGAGTTGAGGGCGACATTGGAAATGCTGTAACGCACCTCCATAGACCATATTCGGGGTAGGGTGCGACAATAGCCTCAATGAAAGTTCCAGATGCATCAGTTCCCCATAAACGATATCGATATTCAGTCATTCGCCCTTTACTCTTTTTGTTCTTAATAGCGAGGGTTGGATACGGTCCTTCGCCATAATAAACCTCTTCAACCTCGTTTGCTTGTAGCCCATGATGAGCGATGTGATCGATATTATCCTCATCCCAATTGGGTTCCAAGGACGGATCGGGTTTGATCATTGATTTAGAATAGCGTAATTTTTTAATTACGTCAAGTCGAATCCCTGTCTGGAATGGAGGTTAAGACTGATGGAATTTAGCGAAAAAATAGATCAATGGAAGCAGTTATTCCAAACCAAACGAGAAGAGGCGGATCAATTCTATTTCAATTCGATGTTCGAAGATGTAATCAATCGATTCCTCCCCAAGGGTAAGGGGCTTGAAAAATATCGTTTCCTTATAAGTCTGTTAGGTTTTTCCCCTCAACCGGTCATTCTTTTCATACGTGCCATAAAACCTGAAAAGGTCCTTTTCATTCACTCTGAAGAAACAGAATCATACCTGGATGTGATTCAACAGTGGACAGGTCTAAAACTGGCACAGGTCGTAAAAGAGCAGGTGAATAGTTCAGACCCCACGGACGTTTATAAGGCGATTAAGGAGTTTGTTGTTCCCAGAAACCCAAGGGAAATTCTTCTGGATATTACCGGGGGAAAAAAAGCGATGGTCGGCGGAGCAGCAATGGCCGGCAACCTCCTTGGCATTGATACAGGATATGTGGATAATGAAAGATACCTCCCAGATTTGAGGCAACCTGAGCCGGGTTCGGAGTATCCAAATATTTTAAAAAATCCATTTGATGTCCTGGGCGACATCGAACTGGAAAAGGCAAAGGAGGCCTTCAATCAATGCAATTTCAGTCGCTGTCTTGATATTTTGAACTGTTTAGAAGAGAGGATTGAAGATATTTGGGGAATCCGCAAGTTCAAGTCTTTAGCCGAAGCGTATATTGAGATAGATGCATTCAATTTTTCTAAAGCCTTGGTTCTAACTGAAGAGTTCTTGAAGAAATACAGCGAGGATCGAAGGTTGATCGACATTGAGAAAGTTCAAGCCACAAGAAATGTCCTATCCGTATTAGTTAACAAGGAGCACCCTGATTATGTTCCATATTGCTGTATCAATTACTATTTCTCAGGGGATAGGTTTGGAGAACGGTCCCTTTTTGATGTGGCCGTTTTTATGATGTACCGAACTATTGAGATGATCCTGGCTTTCACTTTGAAAGAAGTTGGAATAGATCCCTCCAATCCAATTTACCCCCAAGAGGTGACAATGGACACATTTAACCAAAAACTCAGAGAGGTTTTTGAAAAAGACTACTACGAAAAGGATCTTCCCCGAAAAGTGGGTCTCATGGATTCGGCTGTAGTCCTTTCGATTATGAATCATCCTATGATGGAAACCCTACCATTGAATGAATTGAAAGGGGTAATCACTCTCAGGAATGAAAGCAGATTTACACACGGGTTTCGTCCCCTCGGGTCAGATGATTTTAGCAGAATCAAAAGGCTCACAAGGAAACTTCTTGAAAAATATTTGTCCATAAAAGGAAAACCAATGGTTAAGGAATATATGTCTCTATTTGCTTTTCCGAAGATAAATCTATGAAGGTCTCGGGAAAAATTATAGAAGTCGAATTAAATACAAAATCCGACCCCTTCAACCCCCTCCACCATATTGCCTTGGCTAAGGCATACCTGGAGGAGGGCGATGAAGAACGGGCGCGTAAAGTCGTGGCCATTAAAAGGAGGCTTCCCTCCAAAGATCCA
>JACAEV010000221.1 GCA_013388645.1 Syntrophaceae bacterium
CCCCTCCTCATGATAATTTTAAGATAGGTATATGTCGTGGGGCTCAAAATTCCAATTAATTAAAAGAAATATTAGACTAAGTCTCAGCCCAATTCAAGCAAAAAAAACGCCCACCAGCCGTTAACTGGTGAGCGTTTTTATTTTAACGATAATCATTTAAATTTTAATTTTTCCTTCTAAATCTCTTTCTTCCTAAAATCCCAAAACCAACCAATCCTGACCCAAGTAATAGTAATGTAGCGGGTTCGGGGACAGGAGTGGATATTAATTGGGATTGTACATAAGCTCCAGATGAAGTATATAAATTTAAAACCATAATGTTTCCTATAAAATCAGGAGGGACAGAAAGGCCATAGTAATCATTGGCTAAAGTTATAATTTCATCTGGAAGGAAACTATATCCATAATTAAATCCAATAGCATTAGGATCTCCAAATTCTTCTTCAATTCTCCAAATCGCTAATTGAAGTGCAATTTTTTCGTAATCAGTTTTTCCAATAACACCGTTTAGAAATAGTGTGTAAAGATATTCTGTCTTAATATCAAGAGGGTCACCACTATTGGTATTTACCCCTCCTTGAATTGATATGTCACTAATAATTCCATTATAAGGTGTATTCCAATAAAAATACTCATCCATTTCTAAGCAAAATGTTGTAAATTCGCCATTTACCAAAAAAGTTCCCCCATTCCAGTATCCTCCATTAATATTTCTATTAATTGTCAACTGATCAGTTAATGTATATTGGACTGCAAATGCACTATTTATTGAAATGAATATAAGAATAAAGCTTATTGCAATCCAATTGAATATTTTTATTAATTTCATCATTTCCCGATTCCTCCTTTTTATTTTACATATGAATTTGATAAATTAGATACAATAAGTATGCCACAATCGTTTTTAACAAGTATTTATTAATTAAATTAGAATAACTATTTGAAATTTATATGTTTTAATTAATTCATTTCTCATATTTTATATAAAGTTTTGGCGATCATAAAGCATGAAAATTTATAATGAATACCGACGCTTTAAAGCAGTGATCATCGTCCAGTCTTAAGTGTTTATTTAAACCTTATAAAAACAATAATTTATTTGTTTTTTTACACGATTTTACAGTTGTAAAGTTTTCTGACAATTCATGCAGTGTTTTAAGTTTACAGTGTTATGGGTTGAGTTTCCAAAGTTGAGTTTACTTTTTACTTCACACTTAACACTTCAACACTAAACACTATGTTCATTTTCACTATTTCTCAATTCCCAACTTCCCCATCAGCTCATAGAGGGTAGGACGGCTGACGCCCAGTTCTTCTGCTGTCTTCGACATATTTCCCTTATTCTTAATTAAAGTCCTTTGAATTAATTCTTTCTCGAGTGCCTCTCGAGCTTCCTTCAGTCCCTTACTTTCATATTTTGAATAAGGATAATCCAATTCCAAATCCATAGGGGTAACTTTCTTGTTTTCCGCCATAATGACGGCTCTTCTCAACCTGTTCTCAAGCTCCCGAATATTTCCAGGCCATGAATAAGTTTTAATGGTTTCAATTGCCTGAGGAGTAAACCCATTGATGCTCTTTTTATTCTCATCCGCATATTTTTGAAGCAGTGCAGTTGCCAGCAGTAAAACATCCCCTTCCCGTTCCCGAAGAGGAGGCAAAGTGATCGTTACGACACAAAGACGATAATAGAGGTCCTCTCTAAATTTTCCTTCTTTGATGGCCTGACTTAAATCTTTGTTTGTTGCTGTTAACACCCGAGCATCTACCAAAATACCCTCCCTTCCCCCAACCCGCTCAATCTTTTGCTCCTGGAGGAACCTAAGCAATTTTACCTGAAGTGGTAAGGAGAGTTCTCCGATCTCATCCAGAAAAAGAGTCCCACCTTGCGCCATCTCAAAACGTCCCTTACGTTGAATATGGGCGCCTGTGAAAGCTCCTTTTTCATGACCGAATAGCTCACTCTCAAGCAGAGTTTCAGGAATGGCGCTACAATTAATGACCACAAAGGGATATTCCCACCTCGAACTATTTTTAAAAATTGCCCGGGCTACCAATTCCTTGCCCGTTCCGCTCTCTCCAACAATGAGGACAGGTACGTCCGTTGTGGCCACCTTTCGGATCGATGAAAACACCTCTTGCATTTTAGAGGATGTCCCAAGCATCCCTTCAAAAGATTCTACTCGCAATTGTTGCTTCAGCTTACGATATTCACGTTCGAGTTGAGAAACATAAAAAGCCCGACCTAACACGACTTTGAGCTCGTCTATTTGAATTGGCTTACAGAAAAAGTCATAAGCCCCCTCCCCGATTGCTTCTAAGGCATGGCGCTTTTCCCCCTGGCCAGTAATGACAATAATCTTGGTCAAACTGTCATGGGAAAGCATCTCAGCAAGTGCCAAAAAGCCTTCTTTCACTTCTCCCGGGTTAGGTGGGAGACCCAGATCCAATGTCACAACAGAGGGATGCTCTTTTAAGAAAATCTCCATCGCTACCGAACGATCCTCAGCCAAAAGGACTTCGTAGTCTTTAGCTAAAGCCCACTTCATCTGGGTAGCAATGGAGGGGTCGTCTTCCACAATAAGAAGTTTGGGCTTTTCCATCATAGTATGAACCAAGTTATGAGTTATGAGTTACGTGTTACGGGTTTCGTGTTGGGAACCCATTTTGAATTCCATTCCTTTTCCACATAGTTAGTAAACCTATTTATTTTCGCCCCCAATTCTTCATAAGAATCAATGAAGCTTTTAACCTTAGATACGTAATCATTGTGGGTATCTCCAATAAAGTTTAAATGCTGGATGGTCTCATCGCATGAAGCATGTGCATAAACAAGAAACTTGATAAATTCTGCTTTGTATCTTTTTCTCCCATATCCCTCTACAATACATGATGTGATGCCTTTAGAGGATTTTCTTACCTGACTACCTTCTTCATACATTTCATATGAAGGAAGCGTTAAAGAAAATTTGTGAACTTTAACCGCTAAATCATAAGATATCTTGTAAATTTCTAAATCTTTATAGCTTTTCATATCTGATGAAAGTTCCGGTTTCCATGTTCCGGGTTAATGTCGTTCCTTGAATTACAGGTTCTCATGGCAAATCTGCGATCATGAAGTTTATATCGAAGATTCTTTGAATCTAAAACTTGGAACCCGTACCCTTTCCTACTAACTACAGATTCTTTGAACCTGAGATTTTTTTCCTCCTACGGACCTCGCCATTTTTCTTGTAATCTGCAATTGTTTTTTTAAAATTTTTAACCCGCAACTCGTAACCCGTAACAGTCCTTGTATTTGACTTTTACCACGTAATTCGTAACCAGTAACATTATTATATACTTTTTATTGGAAAAAAGACTTTAAACGTAGTTCCCCGTCCTTCTTCACTTTCCACTTCGATCTTTCCTTGGTGAGTTTCAATAATCCTCTTACTTTGAAAGAGCCCGATCCCCATCCCTTGTTTTTTAGTGGTTTTAAAGGGGCGAAAGAGCGATTGTTCGATGAACTCTTTTGACATGCCGCGTCCATTATCCCTCACTGAAAAAACCACCCAGCTATCTTCCTGCTCTGTCGTTAGCTTAATCTCGCCTCCGTCCCCGATGGCCTCCTTGGCATTCAGGATTAGATTGTCCAGCACTCTCTGAACTTGTTCGGGATCGATCATGAGCTTCGACACTGGCTTAAGATCGTGAATAATTGAAATATTATTGGACCCATTCAAACAGTTGAGGCTCGTATGGATCAGCTTATTCAAGTCAGTTTCAACTTTTTTTAGCTCCATTTTTTGACTCAGCATGGAAAGACCGCTGCACATGTTATTGATCTTGTTCACTCCTTGACCCATCACCTGTAACGCATCATTCCGGAAATCAGGATTGTCGAAATGAAGGGGCAGATTTTGGATGGTCAACGAGAGCGTCGAAGCCAGATTCTTCAGATCATGAACGACAAAGGTGGACATTGTCTGAAAAGCCTCCATCTCCTTCGCTTTTTGAAGATCTTCTGAGAGCTTGAGATTAAGAAGACTTGCAGCGGTTTGATCCGAAATCATCTTCAAAAGGTCAAGATCCTCTAAGGAGAACTCTTCTTTTGTGATCTTGTGATTGAGGGTCATGATTCCCAAAAAATCGTCCCCCCCAAATAAAGGCACACAATATTTAATTCTAGCCTCACGGAAGCATTCCGAATCCACGCCTAAAAAGACTTCTGGTCGGTCCGTATCGATAGGCATTCGATAATTTTTCACAAAGTGAAGGATCTCCTTTGAACTTTCTCTTGCCATTCTTAGACCTTGGCTTTGAGATTTGGAAAATACGGTTGAGCCACAAAGTACAAATTTTTCTTTTTTTTGGTTATGTAACCATATCGTGACGGAAGAGACGCCAAAGATATCAGAGACCATGTTCACCACTGATGAACAAAGATCATTCATATTTAATTGACAACTTGTACGCTGAGTAAATTCCATCCATTCTTTGCGATAATCATAGAGGGGTCGTTTAAAATGAAGATGAATGAAACGTTTAATTCTTTGACGAAGTTCATCCGAAAGAAGAATAACGCATACTCCTAATAGAGCAAAAAAAACAAGCAGGGCCTCCACAAAAAAGGGAGAGTGACCCTTAAGAAAACTAATAAGCTTGGCTAATATTCCAACAATGAGCAAATAAATCCCAGCAACGAGTATGGTCAATGATCTAAGCAATACGGTCTCGGAGAGATAAATATCAACATTTAAAAGGCGGGATCGGAGGAGAGAAAAAGTAATCAAGAGATTACTGAGAATAATCAAAATAATATAAAATCGATCAATAGAAGCATAAACGGCATGAAATAATAAGGCTTGGCTGCTTGTAAAAATTCGAACTCCAAAAATCGAGGCAAGCCCAAAAATCATAAACTTGATCTTCCATCGGACGGTCCCAGACGAGGCACGAAGTGTGCTTTCAAAATTTGTAAGGATCATAATGCTAGCAATTAAGAACAGAACATGGAATAAAACACCTGACCACCCAAGTGGAAGTAACCAGTGGGAAAATGTTTCCCATATCGGTTCTCCCTGAAAAAGAAATTTCCCAAACAGGATCACTGTAACGAGGGGAAAGAGAAAGGTAGCAAGAATCACCCATCGCCATTTTTTAAGGTATTTTTTATAATCTGCCCGTGAAAAACTCAGGCTAAAGGCCAACCAAATACCCGGAAGGAAAGCTGCTGTATAAAAGCCAGCTCGTTGCCATTGATGAATTTGCTCAGTCAAAAAGGCCTGTAAACTAAGTCCACGAAAAACGCCTTCAATTCCTAAGGCGATCATCCCGACAGCAAATGCCTGATGGACAAAAGAGCGTTTGTCCTTGAAAAGAGCAAAAACAGCAAGAGCTCCACAAAAAAAGGCACTAATATATGAAATAAAATAGAACGGCATAAAATCTTTCTTAAGGTGTAGCCTTGGGAACCATCATTGAAATGTCCAATAAAAGTTGTTCTCTTTGTGCTCTCACTTGGTCTTTAATCCGCTTGACGTGTCCACGGCCCAATCCCTTGACTTCGCAACCGAGTTCGAAATAGCGTCTGATCTTTTCATCATCC
>JACAEV010000212.1 GCA_013388645.1 Syntrophaceae bacterium
GAAATAAAGGTTCGTAGCGAGGGGTGCATTTTCTGCGATGTCTCACGAGATAAGGGTTATCATGGTTCCTTAGAGATGGACAGAGTTCTCGCTCAGATGGAGGGTCTGCCTGAAGTCGAGGGAAGAAAGATTCCCTTTGAACTTATCGATGAATACCCCATTCGGCCTCTTGGAAAGTTGCTTGAGGTTACTGAACGGCATAGGATCAGGCTCTCACAGATCAATCTGGTCTGTCGGGTTGATGACATTAATGCCCATGCCTCTGATCTTTCTGAAATCCTGTCGCTTGCACAAAGGCAGGATTTGAAAATCATGTTTGCATCGATTGGTTTCGAATCATTCTCAGATCGATTACTTCACTATTTCTGTAAGGGGATCACAATGATGGATATCACCAAATGTGTCCAAACGCTACGCCATTTGAAGGACCAGTTTGGCGGCCATTTCCTCTATCGACGAGATGAAGGAGCCAATCATGGCTTTATTCGGCCAACACCCTGGGATGATGGGGAAACGATGGCAGAAATGGATCGAACGATCTTTCTAAACCGTTTTTTTGAAGATATCCTTCCTGAACACAGCACCCCACTTATCATCCATCATGCTTCCTACCTGGGAGAATGGATCAGACAAATCGAATCCTCTACAGGAATTTTTTTCAGCAGGGATGGAACTTGGATTGAATGGTGGAACCCTCTTTAAAAATCAGGAAAGAAGTGTTGAAATGTCGAAAGAATTGGGCGACAAAGGTCAAACCTTCGAGACATCGATTCCTATAATAGTTCACTATTGTGAACCCACTTCATCGGAGTTAATGAACTTACCACTTGACAAAGAAATGAGTATATTATAATAATTTAGGGAACATCTAATAATTCCTAATTCGTCACTCCCGCGAAAGGGGGAGTCTAGTATTTTCAAAAGCTTATGGATTCCTGCTTCTGCAGGAATGAAATTTTTAGAGGTTGCCTTTAATATTTGGTTTTGAGGTTACGGTTTATAAGTTCACTATTGTGAACATAATTTGCAAGAAAACGAGAAAGGAGGCCTGTTATGGTAGAGGAGAAAGAAGGACTTACAACGGCCGAGAGTCTTCGAAAAACTCGTACCTATGGCCAGTTTAGATGCCATAATCCCAGCTGTATGGGAAGACTTCAACCACAACCTGGAGTGAATCAGGTGAAATGCCCTGTTTGCGGGATGGAATTCCGTGTGTCTTGGATCAAGAGCGGTTTCCCACGCATCAGAGGTCCGGTTTGGGATGTAAATAAAAAAATTGCGGAAGAGGCGCTGGCAAGAAAAATGAAGGAGGAAAAGTAAGATGGCTCTCGATAGAAAGATAGCTTATATTGATCTCTCCACACGCGAAATCAAAATTAGACCTATTCCACTCGAAGTACGGAGGAAATTTTTGGGCGGTCGAGGCCTGGATGCTTATCTGCTTTATAATCATACTAAAAAGGGATGTGATCCTCTTGGCCCTGAAAATACGCTCATGGTGAGTGGCGGGTTTCTGGCGGCCACTTTGGCTTCGGCCACTGCTCGAACCCATGTCATGGCAAAATCTCCACTTGGAGGAATGCTGGGAAGTGCTAATATGGGAGGGTTTTTTGCCCCCGAACTCGCTTGGGCTGGTTTTCATCATCTCGTGATCAAAGGGAAAGCAGAAAAACCCGTTTACCTATGGATTAAAAATGGCAAAATTGAGATCCGCGATGCGGGTCACCTTTGGGGTCATACTACCACCGAGACTCAATGGGCCATTCGTGAGGAATTAGGAGACGAGGATATTAAAAGCCTGGTGATTGGTCCAGCAGGTGAAAATCTGGTGCGGTTTGCCAATGTCATGACTGGAATCAAAAATTCTGGGGGGAGAACCGGGATGGGAGCGGTCATGGGATCAAAAAATTTAAAAGCCATTGCCGCTCGTGGCACCATGGATATCAAAATCGCTCATCCCAAGGAAGCTCTCGAGTATAATAAGCGATTTATTGATCAAATCACAAGTGCAAAGGTGAATCAAACTCAGGGAACGCTCGGTACGCCTTTTATCTGGGGGGCCACCAACTCCTGGGGTGGTGTCCGATGCAGAAACTTTCAGTTTAACCAAGAGCTTTATTGTGATGAGATTGAACCAGAAGCGATTGATGAAGTCTGTACCGAAACAATGGGCCCCTACCACATGACCGGCTGCTTCGGCTGCCAGGTTCACTGTCGCGCCCAATATAAAATTCCAACAGGACCTTATGCGGGAGTCTATGATGAAGGCCCGGAGTACACCTCACAGGGCGCTTTTTGCGGAGAGCCGGACTGCCGGAGCATCGAGACTCTACTCACGGGAAATCATCTGGTGGATCAATACGGAATGGATAACCTCGAAACAGGAAGTATTATTTCCTGGGCCATGGAGCTCTACGAACTGGGAATTCTTACTGATAAAGAGACGGATGGCTTGGATTTGCGGTTTGGCAATGACGAGGCGCTCCTCGAGATGGTGAAACGGATTTGTTTCAGAAAGGGCTGGTTGGGTGATACATTGGCCGAGGGAGGAATTATTGCTTCCGAAAAGATAGGGAAGAATTCGTTTGATTATCTGATTCAAGTCAAAGGCGTAAGCAACCTTCATTCGGATGAACGAGCCACTCCTGCCTTAGCACTGAATGTCGCCACAGCCTCTCGCGGGTCAGACCATTTGAGAAGCCGGCCAGCCATTGACCTCTATCATCTCCCTGAACCCGTGCTGAGAAAAATATACAGCACTCCTGTCCCCTATGATGGGCCATTGAGTTCGGAACATACGGAATACATCGGCAAGCCATGGCAGGTTTTCTGGCAAGAGAACTGTTACATGGCAGTGGATTGTCTTGGCATCTGCAAATATCATACGGTCTTCTTAGGGGCGACCCTTCCTAATTTTGAAGACTGGGCTAAAGTGATCTATTACAATACCGGTTTAGAATTTACCCCTCGGGAGATTTGGGATGTCGCTGAGCGGTGTAACATGATCGAGAGGCTTTTCAACCTAAGAGAAGGGTTGCAGAGAGAGGATCTCAAAAAAGGGGACATACTGAATCACCGTTATTTTGATGAACCGACCCGAAGGGGGGCGCCTGATGTCGTTGGTCGCGTGATCGATAAGGAAAAATTTAGAAAGATGATTGATGAATTTTATGAATATAAGGGCCTCGACAAGAATGGCGTTCCGAAGCCAGAAACGCTCAAGAGGCTTGGCTTAGAAAAAGAGCCATCGCACCTTCTTTAATGATCAAGCGAATGGAACGAATGATAACGAATGATACGAATATCTTGTTGATTCTGTAATCTATACATCAAATTCGTTTCCCTTCGGATCATTCGTTTATTAACGCGAAAGGAGAAAATGAATGGAACCCATGGGTAAAGTGCTCGTGATCACTCCAGAAAAATGCACTGGCTGCAGACTTTGCGAGCAAGTCTGTTCAGTCTTCCATGACGGCGTATCCAATCCTGCCCGAAGCCGGATCAAAGTGATGAAATGGGAAGCGGAAGGCCTTTATATTCCGATGTCTTGCCAGCAATGTCAGGATGCCCCTTGTTTAATCGTTTGTCCTGTAAAGGCAATTACCCGCGATGAGAAACTCAGTCGGGTGATGGTGAATCACAATATCTGCATTGGCTGCCGGTCCTGTGTGGCGGTTTGTCCTTTCGGTGCGATGGGTTTTAATGTCATCGATCGTAAGAATTTTAAGTGCGATCTCTGTGATGGAGATCCTCAATGTGTTCGTTTCTGTGAGGTGAAGGCGGTCGACTATATGGATGCGGACCGGGTCAGCATTGCCAAGAAGAAAGCGGCTGCGGAGAAAATCACTGCCGCTCAGAGACAAGCGATCGCCTTAGAAGCAGAATCACACTAAGAAGAAAATAGAGGAATCACCCTCCGGCCAGCATGACCAGGAGGTGAATTTCGTCGCCATCCTTAACAGGTTTCGTTAGTTCATGGGGGTAGGCGGGGGCCTGATTTACAAAAACCTCAACGACGTTAAGCAGTTTATCTTTCTTTGCAAACAACGCTTTCTCCATCTTAGGATATTGCCTGATCAGGTGGTTGAGACATTCACCTACTGTATGTCCTTCCACGGACACCACATCTAATCCATTTGTAAATTGTCGGTGGGTGATATGAATATGTATCTTCACAGACATGTCTCAATTCCTTTCTACCTGGTTAACCGAGTCCTGTCTTAACGGAGGGCGGGGCCCCCTCCGTTCCCAATGGTCCATCTTTTTCCTCATCTTATCTGTTTGATCGATTCGAGAACTTTATTGGCGGCTTCTCGCTTCTTAGGAATTTGAATGGTATCGGCATCCAAAAACATGATCGCCTTGGCATAACAAAAGGCGACACATTGAGGGTCTCCATCACAAAAATCGCATTTTACCGTTACCTGTTCCTTGACGTCAAAGAAGGGGTGGTCAAAGGGACAGGCCATAATGCAAGTCTTGCACCCAATACACAAATTTTTATCGATGACGACCCGATGATTGAGTTCAGGTTCTCGGTGGCAGGCCTTCGTCGGGCAGACCTCAAGGCAGTAAGCCTTTTCACAGTGATTACAGATCAGGGGAAGGTAGATTCCTTCATGCTCCCATTTGACTACCCTGATTCGGGAGCGGCTTGGATTGCTTGACCCGGTATGATAGACAGAACATACCAATTCGCACTGCCGGCACCCCGTGCATTTTTCCTGATCCACGACTAATACCTTTTCACTCATTTCAACCGTCCTCTATTTCGTTTCCTTCAAATGATATCGAAATTCGGTCCATCGTTTCATCGGAATCTGCTCCTTGATTCCGGCAGAAAGGACGCCGAGTCTCAGGAAGAACCCTCCGCAGAGTAGCGTCATGCCAGAAAAAAAGATCAGCCATACATTCCCAGGAGAGAAAGTAGCGATGCTTTCAAGGACGAAGGGAAAGAGAAATCCTAACAGGACAATTCCCCCCCAAAAGATCAACTTTTTTTCTCCATATAAAAGAAGGCGGACGGAATCCTTTCCTTGCTCTGAAATCCTGTATCTCCCCAGGAGATAAAGATAGAGAACGATGGCTTCGATCACCACTAAGATTTGTTCTATCAGGATTAAACTTTTTAATGTTCCTGCGTCATGGGAAAAGATCCCGGTTCCCAGGGTGGTGAGGATGATCGCCATGGATCCGGTAGAAAGGGCCGATACCAGGAAGAGAAGCGGAAGGAAATAAGTATTCCATAAAGGGATCGATTTGGTTGCCTTTAAAAGGATGCCAGTGTAAATGGCCGTACCGAAAGCAAAGGCAAGGGTGATCACCTCCAAGATGTTCCAGATAGGAGATCCTCCACGGAGCCATTCAAAAGGAAAAGCAGACTTTGCAAGAAGAACCACACCGAAGACGATAAAAACAGAGAGGATGATAAACCCCCGAGCCACCCAGGAAGTTTTAGGGTTTAAACAAGCATAGAGAAACCTCTTTTTAATACCCAGATCTAAGATCAGAAAGGGAGCACCGATGGCGACCAGAAGAGGTCCCCACAATAAAGCGCCTTTGGCTGGGTCGAAGGGCTGACCCCATATCGTTATGATTTTGGATGGATGGACAAACCAATTCATGACGGTACCGATGATATAAGAACCCGCTCCCATACCTGCCAAATAGAGATAAATGGCAATGATCCAGCCCCAATGTTCCTGAGGTCTGAGATGTTTTACTTTTCGCATCGGATTAATGAGGTCCCGTCCCCATTCTTGTCTCCTCTCCCTCCTCTTGAGAGGGGGAAAGAAGCAAGTCAAAAAAGGGAGAGTTCTTTATAATGAACAATTCATATTTGGGTTAATCATATCATATAAATTCATATTGTCAAGATTTCCATAAAGAATATTGGAAGGATCTATTGACAAAGGTGAGAATAATCTGGTATCCTTTCTTGAAGGTTCAATATGGTGAACGAATGAAAAAAACCGTTTATTCGGCTCCCTCTGTTAAAAAAGCCTTTAGGATTCTCCATGCCCTTGCCGATTCGCCCAATGGTCTCGGAGTGAGTGAATTGGCAAAACAATTGAAGATCGGGAAAAGTACGGTCCATGGCATTACCTCTGCCCTTGAAGAAATAGGGGTATTAGTCAGGGAACCCAACAGAAAAAAATATAGTCTTGGAGTTACCCTTTTAGAACTGAGGAAAAAAGCTTATGGGAAAATGGCGTTAAGAGATGTGGCCAAAATCCCAATGGAAAAATTGATGGAGAAAATCGGCGAGACCGTTTTTTTAGGAATATTGAGTGGGGACCACGTCACGATTTTGGATATGGTCGAATCTCATCATGAAATGAAGATCACCTCTCCTCCCGGGACACGAATTCCTCTCTTGGCTGGAGCCATGGGGAAGGTCTTTCTTGCCCATTTGGAGGAAAAGAAAGCAAGAGAGGTTATCCACAAGACCGGATTGGTCAGGTTTACTTCGAAATCCATTGTCGATCCCAAAAAGTTTTTTAAAGAGGTAGAGGAGACGAAACGGAAAGGTTATGCGATGGATGATGAGGAATATATGTTAGGGGTGAGGGCCATTGCTGCTCCCATTCAAACGACCTCGCCCCCTCTCGCTGCCATTTGGGTCGTGGGATTTACCTCAAGCCTCAATGACCAGAAGATGGAGAAAGTGATTTCAGAGATTCAAAAGACCGCACAAGAAATTAGCCATGCCATGAGCCCCATTTCTACAATATAAAAAAGGACAATCTTCAAAACCTTAAAGTTGCAATTTAGTCCCATCCCCACCAGTCTTTCCCGAGTTTCGCCTTCCAACCTTCACCAAATTTCTTATCGAAAAAATCGGTCATTTTTTCGAATAGCCGTTTCCAACCCGATGAAAATTCATGCGTCAGAACATCTTCTAAAAAAGGGACGATTTCTCCAAGTTTCTCTTTTGGCAAATAGGCTCGTGCTTTTAATTCATAAGAACGCTTCAAGGCTTCTGGAGACAGGGCATGGGCGGTCAGCATGACCACCAAGAGATTGCGGCTGACAGCCAGTTCGAGCAATTCAAAACCTCGAACCCCCATGATGTCAAGAATCACCAGGTCGTAGGCTGAAGAACGTATCTTTTGAACGGCTTCCTCATATTGAGAGGCCTTATCCACCCGGCAATCTGGGCAGGCTCCCAAAATTTCTTCCTCTAAGGTGGCGAGAACGTCTGGCTCATCATCGACCGCTAAGATATGCTTACCTTTTAAAATGGACTCTTTCATGATGCATCCCTCCTTGCCTTCTCCAGGCAGACAGAATGTTATAAATCGTTATCACTTATCGTGATTTCAAAATCGTGACAATGTCCTCTCCGACTTCATTTGTCTTTGAACTTCCACCAAGGTCTACTGTCCTCACTTTTTTCTTAGAGAGGTTTTTCTTGACAGCCTGAAATAGAAGGCCGGCAGCTTCTTCTTCCCCCAAATAATCTAACATCATCTTGGCGGTGAGAATGGCTGCGATGGGGTTCGCCAGTCCTTTCCCCGCGATATCCGGGGCAGAGCCATGGACGGGATCGAAGAAGCCAGGGAAAGACTTATCTCCGGGATTGAAGCTGGCTCCAGGAGCTAATCCCATACCTCCTGTGACCGAGGCGGTGAGATCCGAAAGAATGTCAGCGAAGAGATTCGAAGCGACAATCACATCATACCCTTTTGGATTTCGGACCACATCCATGCAGGCCGCATCAATCAGTTTTGATTCTTTCTGGATATCGGGAAATAGAGAGGAGACTTCTTTAAAGATTCGGTCCCATAACACCATACCATATCGTTGGGCATTCGATTTGGTGATGGAAGTGACCTTCTTTCTCCCTTTCTCTCTGGCATATTCGAATGCAAAGGTGATGATTCTCTCGATTCCTTTTCGGGTGAACAGCCCCGACTGAACAGCTAACTCTCGGTCTTCGATCCCGACTATTCCACCCACATTGGAATATTCTCCTTCGGTATTTTCCCGAATGACGACAATGTCAATCTCTTCTTCTAAAATATGGGCCAGAGGAGATTCAATCCCCTTGAAGAGGTAGACAGGTCGAAGGCCTACGTAAAGGTCAAAACCCATTTTGATTGGGAGAAGAAGTCCGTGGAGGGTAATATCATCAGGAATTCTTGGATCGCCGACTGCCCCGAGATAGATGGCATTAAAGTTTTTCAAAATCTCCAAACCATCCTCTGGAATCATCCTTCCATGCCGCAGATAATATTCGCTGCCCCATGGAAAATACTCGAATTCGAATTGGGAGCTCTCAAAGATTTCAGAAAGGGTTTTTAGACATTTGACCCCTTCTGAGATCACCTCGGTTCCAATCCCATCACCTGGGATGACGGCGATTTGATGAGATTTCTTCATAAGTGAAATTATTTCCCTTATTTTTTCTCTAAGCCACCGCTTACAGAGCCCCGATGCTCTTGAGAATGCTTTCCACTATACGCCTCCCTTCGGCGTCCAATTGTTTCTGGGGTGGCAGGGGGGGCCCGACAGGAAACCCCTGCATTTCCAGTCCGGCCTTGACACAAGCAGATAGAGAAAAGCGCTGGAAAGCTACGTTGAGTGGCCATTGTTTCTTCTGTAGTTCAACTGCCTCGTCCCACCGTTTTTGGCTCGCTGCTTCATAAAGCTCGATACTCTGGACAGGGATAACGCAGGCTGGACCAGACATCCAGCCGACCGCGCCGATGAGAAACATGAATAGAGGCACGGATGAAGTATCGCTGAAGATTTTGATGCGTTGACCGAGGTTTGTCACGATGGACATGATCTTCCCTGCATTACCGGAGGCGTCTTTTAAATACAGGATATTTGGTTCTTCAGCTAACTCCCTGAGTGCCTCCACCGTGAGGTCCCAGGTTTGGAACTTGGGATTCGTATATAAGGTGATCGGGCAAGACACGGCCTTTGCAATGGCCCGAAAGTGGGCCACAACTTGTTGGTCGTTTAACGGAAAGTATCCGGGCATCAGCGTCAGTAAGCCATCGACCCCCAATTTTTCGATCTCTGCGGCTTCATGGACAGCACCTTCCGTGGAGTTATTGCAGACCCCCGCCACTACTGGTACACGTCCTGCCGTTGACTTCACCACCACCTCGATGGTGCGCCGTTTTGTATCCCAATCCAGGTAAGGTGCCTCTCCTGTGCTACCTAAAGGTGTAAGGCCATGAACACCTTTACGAATCAGATGATCGACGAGATCGGCCAAGACCTGTTCTTTAAGGCGACCCTTTTCGTCCAGCGGTGTAACAAGGTACGGAAAGATGCCATAGAATTTTTTGTGGTTCACCCTTTCCTCCATCTGCCGAGAAAAAACAGCCCGTATACCCCTCTATCTAAGCCCAAAGAGCTAATGAATGGTGGTCATCCAATAAAAGATTGGATGGAAAATATCAAGGCTCGACAGTAGTATATCCTTTTTATAGTTGACATACAAACAAATTTTAGGTATTTTCTATAACCAGTTTGCGAAAAAGGTAGTTTTTATTGCTTACGATCGTGGCTGAATATAGAGGCAAGGCAATGCGTTGCTAAATCATATTTAAAGGAGGAGAACGATGTCAAAGAGAAGGAAAACTTATTTTTTTACGGTTTGGGTAGTCGTGACTGTCGCCATCTTCGTTTTTTCGGCAATTGAGCCGGCTCATGCGCAGCGAAAGTCGATCCGTTGGGCAACATCCAGCACGGGTTCTTATGGCTATCGAGTGGCCGCCCAGATGGTTAAGGTGTTAGAGGATGCTCTCGGTGGAGAGTACACTGTCACAGTCAATCCTTATCCGTCAACGACAGCAGCCATGAAAGCGACCATGGATGGCGAGGGGGAGATCGGCTATACAGCTGACGTCGGGATGGAGGAACTTTACGATGGTGAGGGTGCCTTCAAGGATTACAAACCCAGAAAGTCGAAGATGGTTCACACCTGGTATGCCTATCCAATGGAATCCTTCATGGCTGTGTATGCCCCGAAAGCCAGTCAGTTCAAATCTTGGGCTGATTTCAGCGGCAAGCCGGTATTCTTCACCCCTGCCGGTTTTATGAACTGGCTCAATTTCAAGCGCATTTTCAAGGCCCTTGGTTACCAATTTAAGCACGTCCAAATCAGCGAAACGGCTCAGGGCGATGCACTTCAGGCTGGTACCATCGTTGGGGCTGTCTGCTATACGACCGCCGGTCGCTCGCTTCCATCTTACTGGCGTGAGACAGAGTTGCGCCTGGAGATAAAAATCATCAATCCGAGCCCAGATGAGGTGAAGAAATTGACAGCAGCACACCTTACCCCAACAGAGATTGATGCTACGAAGGCATTCAGTAAAGATGTCGGCGTGAAAACGATACTGGGTGTGCCACTGCAATTCGGTTATAACATGCTTGCCGATATGCCCGAAGATATTGTTTATAAGATGTTGAAAAAGTTCTATGCTGAGCGTGAGGCTCTTGCCAAAGCTGACCCAGGATTTATACCATTGGCGCAAGACTTCGTCGGCATGCAGGTCAAAGGCATCAATGGCTACCCAGATGCTCCGGTGCATGCAGGACTGGCTAAGTTTCTCAAAGAAAATAAAGCTTGGAATGATAAATGGAAGATCGCTGGCAAGTGAGCGTGCTCCCCTCACCCCATCCCTCTCCCCAGTGGGGAGAGGGGAGGGTGAGGGGGTCTTGAGTGTTTTCTTTAATGGCTTTGCGAACGTCGTTATCTATATGTTGGCCACGGCCAATGAGTGATAGAGGTCTGAGGGCAAGAGGGGGTAAGCCATGTCAAATGACTGGATCAAGCAATATGCCAATGTCAAGAACCTGATCTTCTTCTTATCGATCGTCATGTTCTTCTGGCTTTGCTATTATTTCTATACAGGCTTCGGAGGACCGATGGAGCTTGCGGCTAACCTCGTGCCGATCGCCCTCATGATACAGATTCTGCACATGCACAAAAATGGTTATATCTATAAGCGACTCTCACCCACCGTAAATCGTATCCTTGTCGTGATCTACATGGCGATCTGTGTTTATGCCTTCTATCACTTTCATTTTCAATACGAGCAGATTTCCATCTACCGTCAGGGGTCATACACCAGAGAAGATTTCATCATGGGGTTGCTGATCTTCCTTTTGGTCATGGAACTGTCACGGAATGCCCATTCGGAGCTATTTTGGATGAATGTGGTTCTGGTGTTTTACACGCTATGGGGTTACCTGAGTCCCATTGATTTCTTCTGGCACCCTGGGACCTCTTTTTACCGTGTCATCACATCGAGCACGGTCGAGCTTTCCACGGGCATCTATGGGCAATACGCACAAATTGCGCTGGCGACGATCGGGGCGTTCTTACTCTTGGCAGCAGCGGCGCGCGGCTTCGATGCCCAGGGAGCCATGGTCAGCTTCATGCGGAGGATTGCTGGGAAGTCGCGGCAAACGATCCCTCAAACGGCTGTTCTCGCCTCATCTGCGGTTGGTATGATCAGCGGCAGTGGGGCAGCGAATGCCACCGTGGTCGGCGCCTTCACGATCCCGCTAATGAAACGTTACGGAGTGCCAGGAGAATTCGCTGGTGCGGTAGAAACCTCGGCTTCGATGGGTGGGCTCATTATGCCACCGGTGATGGCGGTCGCCGGGTTCATCATGGCGGAATTCCTGGATGTGCCTTACTGGAGCGTGGCGATCCGTGGATTTGCCCTTGCTTTCATCTATTATTCCACACTTGCCCTATCTATTTATCTTATGAGCGTCAGCCTGTTGCCTGCCACACCGATTGAGGCGGCAACCATGCCAATTTATGATCAACTCAAGACTGCGGTCTTCTTCCTCGGCATCCTCTTTCTCGCAATCCTGATGGGGGGACTCAACATGGGTGAGCAGCTTTCAGGGCTTTATACCGGGGCCTTCATGTTCTTGCTCCTCATCCTGCTCTACCTCTATTTCAAGTACCTGAAGAAGGATCCGGCGGCAAAAAAGGATGAGCTCTTTTCAAATATCAGGATCATGATCGAGACCCATGCCGAGATGACATCCTTTCTGACGCTTCTGCTCTGTACACTTGGCATCATGATTGGCCTTTTCACCGTGACCGGATTTATCAACCGTATGGGAGGCATGCTCCTTCGTGTCGGAGAGTGGCACATCATCGCTTTGATTCTGATGGCCTATATATTTGGCTGGCTCGTCGGCGCCGGCCTACCGCCCACAGCAACCTATATTGTCCTTGCGGTCATCACCGTGGAACCTATGCGTAAGCTCGGCATCGATCCCTGGGTAGCACATTTCTTTGTCTTTTTGCTTGCGGTTTGGGGTGAATTATCTCCGCCGACCTCGCTTACGGCAGCGGTTTCAGCACGGATTGCGGAGGCGTCCTTCATGCGGACCATGTTTCAGGCACTGAAACTTTGTCTGCCCGTCACCATCATGACTTTTGCCATCTTTACCCGCTTCAACCTCGTGGTAAAACCTGGCTGGGTGATGGTCCTGGATATGCTGCTTGTGTCAGTCGCCTGCTGGGGCGTCACCTACTTTATCTTTGGAAAGTTCTCCAATAACCAGGCCTCGAACATTATCATGCGTGCAATGCTAGCCCTCGCATCGTTCGTGGTGTTATTCCACCCCAACATCAATGTGTCTATAACGGTGGCTGTGATCGTTTTGCTGGCGACGTTTTATGGTGTCATCCGCCATCGGAAAATTGCTCCGCCGAAGGAAGAGTTGCAACCCGCAACATAACTGAAAGGATGTTTTTACCTCAGAGCCTGGAGAAAGGGATTTGTTCGCCAGGGGACATTGATCGAGCAAGTTCGTTATACGGATAATCCATCTGTTTGGCGATGCGGTTCCTTGCTTCACGACCCACCATCCGTTCAACAAGGTAAAGTCCAAGATCAATGGACGATGTAACACCTTGCGCCGTTACGACTTCCCCTTCATCAACGATACGTTGGTCAATAACAACGTTAGCGCAGTAAGGCTTTAATTCCTCGAAAGCGTTTGGATGCGTGGTAGCGCGTTTTCCTGCCAAGAAGCCTGCCGAACCCAAAAGAAGCGCACCGGTGCAGACAGAGGTTTTTAATTTTACCGGGCCAGCCGAGCGTAACCACTCCATAAATGCCTTGTCATGTTGAAGGGCACGCGTCCCAAAGCCACCTGGAA
>JACAEV010000207.1 GCA_013388645.1 Syntrophaceae bacterium
CCCATGAATACCAAAATTCATTCTACGAGTCGAAGGGGCTTTCTAAAAGGTATGGCTATTGGAGCAGGCGGGTATGTTCTTGGTTCATCGTTGACCCATCCAAAAGAGGCCATGGGGCAATCTATCCAAGGCTCTTTGGAAAAAATTCCAATGGAAACCCGTTGGAGTACTGCCGCTGGTGGATTAGTGCTTTGGCAATTCATTTTTTTTAAAAGATTTTTGGATACAGAAGGACGGGAGAAACTTCTCGAGTATACGATGAAGAGCTCTCCAGCGGTAGGGGTACGGAGCAAGGGATTTGCAGAGCGCTTTGGTTTAACTGGCAACGACGCCAAATCAGCGGCTGTAATTATGCCGGCCATGATTACTGTTTTTTGGGGCCCCCAGCAAAAATATGAAATTGAAGAAGCTACAGCGGAAAAAGCGAGGGTGAAATGCCTTGAATGTGGGATGTGGAATTTAATGCAATCCCAAAAAATAACTGATGACCTTTGCTCTGCTCATTCCCGTTATTCTTGGGAGGGTTTTGTCAAAGCCATGAATCCAAAACTGATTTCAACTCTGGTTAAGGCCCGTCCCCGGGGTGATTCGGTTTGTGAATGGGTTATCGAGCTTAAGGCGTGAAATCACTAAAGAAGATTTTAAAGAAAATGAGGGACATTTCTTTGACCAGGTAGGGAGTGAAAAATATGGGAAATGTCCTTGAGAATATTTCCAATCAATCTAAGAAAAAAAGGAGAAAAGAGATGAAGAGGTTTATGATTATTTTAGTGATTTCTTTATGTATATTAATGTCTTTCTCTCTTGGAAAGGCAGCAGATACCCCTAAAGTTCTTCTCATCTTGCCAAATGTGGCAGACCCAGACTATTTAGATACCGTGCTTAACAAAGAAGTTAGTGTGATGAAGAGCATGCTTGAGAATGCAGGTTTTAAGGTAGTGGCAGCCTCAACTGATGGGTTGCCCATCAAGAGTTCAACTGTATCCTTTACTCCCGATTTGAAGTTATCGGATGTAAAAGCAGACGATTACATAGGTGTCATCGTTGCTTGCATGGGTTCTGGGGAACCAACACCGAAACCTCCTGAAGCTGTTTTGATCGTTAAACAATCTATAACCCAGGGAAAAACTGTGGCTGCCTCACATAGTGCCGTTACTATCCTGGCAGAGGCAGGGATTTTGGCAAGCAAACGTTATGCCTTTCGTATTGATGCACACCCAAGATACTCCGGTTTCGCCGGAGCAATCTATAGCGGCATGGGAGTTGTGCAAGATGGGAATATTATCACTTGTGGTATTTGCCCTCAGGTCTCAGGATCTCAGGGCTTGCCTGATTGCACCACTGACCTTACCCAAGCCTTCATAACTGCGCTTACCCCCAAAAAGTAAGCATGGGTGTCGGGGTTGTTCCGTCACGATGTCCAGAATGACGTTGCTATCCACAATCATATCCATAATCTATCCCCGTGTCAGGGCCGTAATTTCGTCCGTAGTCATTTTAACGGTTGCTTTGCCTTGCATAAGGGTGATCATGTTCTGGCTGCGTTTGGATGGAGCCCTGACTTTCTTCAGCAAGACATTATTTCCCGAAATGATAAATTCAACTTCAGTGTCAGGAAAAAACCCCATCTTTTCCCTAACCTCAAAAGGAATCGTGACCTGCCCTTTTGATGTGATTTTCATCCACCATCCTCCTTTCTATTCTTACCTGTATTACTCTTACTCTAAAATCGGATAAAAGTCAATTCCAGATTGAAATAACGAATTTAGACATGGTGCCATTCCGCATGTTTTTCAGAATTCTCTTGACCCATAATCGCCTTCTTAGTATACTGTTACTGCCATAATCGAGTTCATAGAAATTGCCATCCCTGTCACTATCCTAAACCATTGATGAGGCTCACATCGGCTGGGGGGAAGGTGCCGTGAAACTTAAAGGGCAGAGTGCGCTTGTCACAGGGGCAAGCCGGGGCATTGGCGAGGCCATTGCCCGGGCTTTTGCAAGAGAGGGAGCGCATCTTGCCATCACGGGTCGCTCCCGACCGGAACTGGAAAGGTTGCAGAAGGAATTTAGCGGCCTGGGCGTTCGGTGCGAGAGCATCGTCGCCGATCTGACAGAGAACGGAGCCGTCGAACAGGTATGGAAGCAGGCGATAGAAACGTTCAGACACATTCACATCCTCGTGAACAACGCAGGAGTGGGAAGCAGCGGAAATCTCAAACCCGTCGCGGATTATGATGACGATTTCTGGGAGAGATTGCTCTACCTCAATCTGACCGTCCCCTACCTGTTCTCAAAAAAAGCCTTGCCCTCGATGATCGAGCGCAACCACGGCCGTATCCTTATGACCGCATCGGTCATTGGCAAGATTGGCATGTTACATGGCGCGGCCTATGCGGCAAGCAAGCACGGGCTTCTGGGGTTAATGCGCACCCTTGCAATCGAGACAGCGAAGCAGGGAATCACGGTCAATGCCATCTGCCCGGGACCTGTCCGCACCGAGATGATCAAGTTGCGAATAGAGCATGAAGCAAAGCGATTGGGGAAATCGGTCTCGGAATTCGAATCAACCTGGACGCCGATCGGCCGTTTGATTGAACCACACGAGGTTGCAGGGCTGGCCGTGTATCTTGCCAGCCCGGAGGCATCTGCCGTCACAGGCCAGGCCTTCAACATCGACGGCGGATTTTTGATGGTGTGATGTTAAAAAGCTCTTCGCTTGCAAAATTGGCCCATCCTGTTCTCAGCCGGGTGTTCCTGCGCAAGCGGACCTTCGGCCTGCTGGATCGCCTTCGCCAGCAGCCCGTCATCTGGATCTCCGGACCCGCAGGATGTGGCAAAACCACCTTGGCTTCGAGCTACATTGAAACCCGTCGGCTCCCCTTTTTATGGTATAGACTTGATCAGGGGGATGGAGATCCCTCCACTTTTTTCTATTACCTCGGCATCGCCGCAAAAAAAGCCTCTCCCAAAACAAGGACGCCACTTCCATTATTTACTCCGGAATACCGCCGGGGTATGTCCACGTTTGCGATGCGGTATTTCGAAAACCTCTACCGGCGATTGAGAATTCCCTCTGTTCTTGTCTTCGATAATTACCACGAGGTTTCCACGGAATCGTCCTTCCACGAAATCATCTATCATGGCTTATCCAATATCCCTGAGGGAATCAATATATTGCTGATCAGCCGCCATGATCCTCCTTCGGCCCTGGTCGGACTGGAAGCGAATCAACTGATGGGAATCCTTTCGTGGGATGAGATTCGGTTGACCCTGGAGGAATCCTCCGGAATCGCAAGCGCTCGATTTAAGGGGAAGCTTCCCAAAAAGACTCTTCAGGAACTCCACCGTCTGACGGATGGGTGGGCCGTCGGGTTGATCCTCCTCCTGGAGCGATTCAAACGTGGAAAAACAGCTCCCCCCCGGATTGAGAAGTCAATGCAGGAGGAGATTTTTCACTATTTTTCGAGTGAAATATTGAATCCCATGGATCCGGAGACACGGGATTTTCTGCTGAAGACGGCCTTTTTGCCGCAGATGACGGAGAGTATGGTCGAAAGGCTTACGGAAAATCCTCAGGCAGGACGGATACTCAACCGCCTCAACCGGGGAAACTATTTCACTGAAAAACGGGTTCTCGACGAGCCCATCTACGGTTACCACCCTCTTTTCAGGGAATTTCTCCTCTCCCGTGCCGAAGAGAGTTCCTCAAAACAAGGCCTCTCCCTCTTGAGGCGCAGGGCGGCGGAAATACTTGAAGAGCATGGCCAGGTCGGAAGCGCCGCACGGCTCCTCAAAGAAATCAGCAATTGGGACGCCCTCACCCGCTTGATTCTCAAACATGCGCCCGTCCTTCATGCCCAGGGAAGGGACTCCGTTTTGGAAAAATGGCTTCGAAGTCTCCCCCGTGAATATTTTGAAACCGAACCCTTGCTTTCTTTTTGGATGGGGTCTTGCCGCCTCTTTGCCAACCCAGCCGAGAGCCGGCCCTGCTTTGAGCAGGCCTACCGGGAAATGAGGATGAAGAAGGACGATACCGGCATCTTTCTGTCCTGGTCAGGAATGGTGGATTCAGTCAATCTGGGTTACGGGTTCGAATCATTCAGTGTCCTCGACCAATACCTCAAGGATTTAGAGGAAATCAGGCAGGATTATCCTGTTTTTCCGTCTCCCGAGATCGAGGTTCGGGTCGCATCATCGGTCATTGCCGCCCTTGTCCTGAGGCAGCCCAATCATCCTGAGATTGAATCCTGGGTTGAAAGAGTTATCAGGCTGGCCAAAGATCCATCCCTCTTCAATGCTAAAGTTCAGGCCCTCTTCTTTCTCGCTTACTATCACAATTACAGGGGGAACCGGGAACAGGCGTGCTTGGCCATCGATCAGATGAAGCAGATGAGCAGATCTCCGCATGCCTCGCCTTTCGTTAAAGTGATGACATTGCATATCGAAGCCATGCATGACTGCATTTTCGGATTGAACCGGGAGTGTCTGGAGGCTGTCCGGAAGGGGCTGGAACTTTCGCGCAAAACAGGGGTCTCCTTTTTATATCACGGATGGTTTGCTTTTGGTGGTTTTGCCGCATTTCAGATGAATGACCTAAATGCGGGTAGAGAATTCATAAAACAGATGGCCTCCTGCCAGCCAAATTTAAGACCCCTGGATACAGTCTACTATTACCTCCTGCAAGTTAACGAAGCCCTGATCAGCGGAAAGCTCCAACAAGCTTCTCTTCATGCTGACCTGGCTTTAAAATCAGCCATGGATATAGAGTCTCCTGTACTGACGATCCGGTGTCTTATAGTGAGAGCCCGTACTTTGCAAGAGGTCGGAAGAGGAACGGAGGC
>JACAEV010000199.1 GCA_013388645.1 Syntrophaceae bacterium
AAGTATCTCGATAAATCTCTTCTTTTACTGGATTGAGTTCAATGGCCTTGAGGGCCAGCCTTTCTGCTTCAGCGAGATTTGCGCGCTGGGTGTAATACAGCCAGGCAAGATTATTATGAGCATCTGCATTTTTGGGATCTTTCTTGATGGCTTTTTTATAATACGTTTCTGCCTTCGATAATTCATTTTTTTGGAAATGAGCATTTCCAAGATAAAGATAGGCGATCGGAAGTTTTTTTGACGCCATTCTGTATTCCTTGATGGCGGGATCCAGTTCACCCTTTTGCTCGTAGCTTACTCCAAGATTTAAGTGTTCCTCTGGAGTGAGAGGGTCTTTTAATACGATGATCCTAAAAGAGGAGCATCCGACGAGGGACAAAGGAATGGCGAAGGCAATGATTAGGATATATAATTGGGTCTGTTTTATAATTGACGGTGTGCTCATTGTTAAGGCCGAATCCAGAGGGTCCAAAAATTTGTCTTCTCCCATGTTTTAATAAATTTTTTTAAGGCGATCGTTTTTGACCGTTCCTTTCCCGAATGAGCGATGATACTATTTTCATCATACCCCATAATGACCATAAAATGATTCTGTTGATAGATAAGTAATCCCAGGTCAACCAGGGCAATAATCGGATACCCAGAATCAATTTTATTCCTTATATCCTCGATGCTCCCCTGATATTGAGTGGCTTTCATCCCCTTTTTTTCTGGGTATAATTGCATATCCAGATTTAAGGTCCCTCTTGCTGAGGGGCTGTAAATGTCTATGGCGATCTCCTCAGGAGTAACGGGGATTCCCCAAAAATTCAAAACACTCGCTAAAGAGGCAGGGCCGCATTGAAAGTCTTCCAGGGGATAGAATGGAACATGGCGGATGATTCGAAAAGGTTCGGAACCTTTAATGTACAAGGCTTCAGCACATGAGAGCAGGACCGGAATGGACAATAACAATATGAGGCGCTTCGTGGGAGAAGCGCCCCTTAAGAATAGGTGGTGAGTCAAAATATCTGACCTAATGGCTTAACAAGTTAACCTGAGAGAATTTGATGGATCTATTTTTCTCTTTCAATAATGACTCGATGACCTGTGACATAAAAATAAATGATTACTCCAATGGCAATGAGCACAAGGATGACCACCACCCAAACCCATCCATCGCCCCCCACTTTCAATTCGTCAAGACTGAGGGCCAGTTGATGAATCTGCTGGTCATTGAGCTGGCTGAGTTTTTTCTCAATTTCCTCAGCCGTAAAACCAAAATTTTTGAGCCTCTCTCGAACCATCTTCATTTCGAGGACCTTTCGAATCTTATCCAAATCGGAAGATCGATCCAAGGTCAAAATAGAGACAGCCTCAGAGGGAGAAAATCCTGCATAAAGCCTCGGCGTAATACCGAGCACAAACATTGCCACCACCAAATAGCACGCAACCACCTTCATCCATGATGATTTCATCCATATCACCTCCTGTTATTTGAATGACTTCAACAGAAATAATAGAAAATAGTGTCGGATGTGTCAAGAAATTTTTAGGAGAAAAATTTAGTCGATTTTAGGAGAGATCTGAAAAGCTGCTTTTCGTCCTCTGGTTACAAAGATTTTAAAAAAATAATGTCACAGATTTTTCTTTATTTGCTTGGGTGGCTTATGGGGATGCATGGAAAAGAATCTTTTCGAATTACCATTAGGCAACGGTCACAGAGGGCCACTTTTTCATTCCTGAGATTTCATGCTTGATTGCATTCTTTCCACCATTTTTTGCCGCGTACATTAGATGATCGGTTTTCTTTAAAATTTCATCCACCGTTGAGGGAGGGCTCATAAAAGTCACCACCCCAATGCTAAAGGTCACTGGCCATCCATTTTCCTGCATCATCTCCAGGTTAATTTTTTGAACTCTCCGAATGATCGCCTCAGCCAGTTCAGGGCCAGCCTCTGGCAAAAGAATCGCAAACTCATCGCCTCCGATACGGGCAACCGTATCGGTCAACCGGATATTGTTTTTAATGGCATTGGCGACTACCCGCAACAGATGGTCCCCCATGCTATGTCCAAAACGGTCATTGATAGTTTTAAAATTGTCAAGATCGATATAGGCTACTGTTAAAGGGTGTTCACTCCTTCGCGCCCTGTTTATTTCCACATTCGCGAGTTCTATAAAGTATCGGCTATTTCCGACCTTGGTCAGAAAATCAATTCTGGATAGCTCTTTTTCCTTTTGGAGGGCACTCTTCAATGCGGAGAGAATAAAGGTGAGTATCAGAAAATAGCTTAATCTCGCCACACCATTCCAAAAGGAAATGGTCTCATCCCCGTAAGTAGCCCGTGAGGCATATTCCGCGACAGACCATGTCATAGCGCTAATAATAGACATGATGATTCCAACCCACCGTTCAATAAACCAGATGACTAAAAAGATCGGGATCAAATAAAATATCCAGGTGGAAAGATCGGGACCAGCTAAATAATTAACAATCCCGACACCTGTCAAGATGGCAAATGCGATCACAATCAGGGCAGTTTTGTCTTGATGAGAAAGATATTCGGTGATGGACTCGTAGAATGAACTGACTTGGGATTCTCGCTTCGCCCATTGCGAATGACCCTCGATGGCCCTCCAGGGTTGAGGGGAACTCAGATCTCTATCGTTGAGAGACAGGCCAGGATTTTCTGTTTGGGGGGAGTATGAAGCGGAGGGGAAAGGAGATATTTTGGAAATTTCTTTCATTTTCTATGAGCCACTGAAATGTTATCTTTGCTCCCGGTGATTATTCTCCAACCGAGTCGAAGCACTGGGTAAGAGAAGGGTTTTTAAATGGAAAACGTTCTTATCTCACCCTCTACCATCTCTTGAAAAATATTTTCTGTTCTGCACAATAATTCTTTTTCAAGGTCTTTCTCAGTTTGAATTGGAAAGAGCAAACACTTCAGTTTTGAGCATCCATCGCCTTGAGTAAACCGCCGAATCACCTGTTCGACTTCTGAACGTGATATTTCTCTTAAATGGGTTAAGGCGCCACGGAGTTCACCTTTTGCCAAACGCTCTTTCATATCATATTCTCGTAGTCGCATCCGAGATTGGAGGTGATCAATCCATGCTTCCTTCCCTGACAAAGCGAAGAGAGAGACGCTCCGCAATCCAGTCTGAGTGACCTCTCGTTTTTGATTGGACCTCAAATCGGACCGGATGGGATAGTCCAATTTATATAAATCCGCCAAAGTTCTGAGAAGGACGACCTGATTCTCCTCATAATGAAACCAGGCCAATGGGGGAGACAGACAGCTCATCTCAAAACGCTTTCCCTTCTCCCTCAGGGTCCTTTTTGCTTCTATCTCCATTAAGGTATATTCAAACTTTGAGTATAAGGTCTTAGACAAAAATGCGAATTCCAAGATCTCTTTCTCGCGCTGAGCGTCCCTGCGATAGTAATGCTTGTATTTTCCTTCCAGCAGATGATGGATCCCGCTGATCTTTTTCAATTGGGTCTGAATCTCTTTATAAATTTCCCGAATATCCGTAATGATCGCTAACGGGACAATCCTCCCCGGAGACACCCGATGGCATAGCTCCTGAAATTGTTCCATCGCTTCCCGCAGGTTCAAATGGGTATTCCTCGCCATTTGTTCCAAGCTGGCTACATATCCTTGATAACGACCGTGATCCATGGAGTCCCTTTCAATTTCTCGTCTTCCATCCTTTTTTTAGTCACTCCAACCTTTGAACCTATTTTCTATTTTGGCTCCTCCACCACCCTTTGGACAAAGAGAGGACACCTGGGAAGAAGGTCCCATCCATTAAATACTGATGGGTTCATAATAAACCACTTTTCTCCTTTCGATGGGGAATTTTAAAGTCATCAGTGTCCTGGGCTTTTTCGGGTCAAACTCATAGGTCATACTTCCGTGGTTCTTTTGGAGAATTTCTTTTACCAACTGTAAGATTAACTTGGCGGTGTCTTCCTCCTGAACCTCTGATTTCCCAGCAGGGTCTTTCGTTTGATCTCCATCCCGCTTTTTGCCAATAAAACCAATCGCCGTTTCAATATATCCGTTCCTTTCGAAAATGGTCTTTTTTTCACCCCCCCCATTTTGGAAATCGAAGGATTTGATTAAAAAACCGATTGTCCCATTTTGAGGGACAGAAAGGAGGGCGTACTGAAGTACGGAATGAAGGATGAACCTGATCTGCTCGTCATGGATAAATGTCTCAGGGAGGTCCTTCTCACATTTTTTAAATATTTTTATATTTTTATTCTGGATCTGCTTTTCATTAGCCTCTAAGACTTCTTCGAGAATGATGGAAACAGTGTTTGATTTAATGATAGGCGTATTGATGTGGATGTAGTTTAATAAGCTATTTAATACGGAGTCGATTCTCTTGATATCTTCGCTGATACTTTTTTGAGCGTACTTTCGGAATTCCAAATCGTCAAACTTATCCACCGATAGCGATGAAACATTCTTTACGGAGATCAACGTATTTTTGACCGAATGGATCAAATCGACCAGGAAAGAAGGAAGAAATGGATTTTCAGGTTCCTTTGAATTTGTTTTTTCCTTAGGCTCGGTGGGGTCCGGTTCCGTCTGATTGATGAAGGAGGCCAAGGGATTCTCCTCACCCTCTGTTCCAAAGGGGTCATTGTCTATCGTGGGATGCTCGGAATGGTCATGGATTGTCTTTAAATAAGGCGGCCAACTATTTTTTTCTGCGACATTTTTTTGCATAAAAACTCCTTTTCCCCTTCATCTGTTTTAAGATGACTCTAACGTTTTAGATTTCAGGAGGGTTTACGAGGAGGTTCTTTAGCTTCCATCGATCTTCATGAAAGAATTTAATAAATTTTAGTCCGTATTTGAACCCCTCCCAATCCTCCTTCCAGTAAATTTCTTTCCAGAGGATCTCCGCAGAGACTTTGAAATTGGATAATTGGAATTCTTTGGGAAACATGACGGCGATATTTAATTTCGTCCCCACCGGGATGGATTTGACGGAAAGAATCATCAGGCCTGTCTCACTGGCATTGACCACCAACCCCCCATGTGCATAGGGAGCATCCAAGACCTGATATTCGAGAGGGAGATCCATCAACACCCTCGGAAATTTTCTTTTTTCTCCTGACGCCATGAATCGTTTTACGACCCCTTTCTCATCTGGATTGATTTACCATAAGATTGATTAATCAAATCCTATCAGGATTGCCACAAATAATACGAATTGAAATAAGGTTACTCCATCTGATACGAAGTCCATGAACGTGCTCCTTTGGTTCCTTTAACGAATGACCTCTCGCCAGTAAAGAATTGATTTGCTCGCTCCGGGAGAGAAGACCTGCCGTGAAAAGACCTGGTTATTCGTCGTTCCAATTACGATGGAGGCTATCCCTTTGTTATTGACCGAGATGATGGGATTCGAGGGAACTCCGGACCCTATTGTTTCATAACGTTGAGAAGAGGGGGTGCCTTCCAGGTCACTCAATTCATCTACGGTCAATGCTCCTCCTCCGGAGAGGTAACTCACGATATAGAGCCTTGCCTCCCCTTCGACCGAACAAGCAGAAGT
>JACAEV010000213.1 GCA_013388645.1 Syntrophaceae bacterium
AACAAAATGATCCCCAAAATGATAACCAAACCATTCATGATGGTTTCCGTCTCCTGGAGATATCTTTATATGGGAAGATTTTATAAAAACCAAATGGAGGAGTCAACGGGTCATTCAAAAAATTGAAAAAAGGGGGAGTCCTCATCTATCGGTTATTAAAATCTTGAAGGAATGGTTCGAAAGCCTGTTTAAAAACAAAGACTTGACTTTTCTTTGGTTCTGGGGTAAGAGTAATACAGGTAAGAATAGAAAGGAGAATGGCCCATGAAGATCACATCAAAAGGGCAGGTCACGATCCCTCTGGAGATCAGAGAAAAGATGGGATTTCTCCCTGACACAGAGGTTGAATTCATCATTTCAGGAAATACCGTGCTTTTGAAGAAAGCCAGGTCTCCATCCAAACGCAGTCGGGATCTTATTGCCCGTATGCGAGGCAAGGCAACCATTAAGATGGCTACGGATGAGATTATGGCCCTGACACGGGGATAGATCATGGATATGGTTGTGGACAGCAACGTTATCCTGGACATCGTCACGGAAGACAAAAGGTGGTTTGGATGGTCCTCTGAAACGCTGGCTCGTTATTCGGAAACTCATGTCCTTGTCATCAATCCGGTCATTTATGCGGAGGTTTCAATAGGCTTTGAACGAATCGAAGATATTGAGGCCGTTTTATCCCCAATTCTTTTCCGTCGTGATCCCATTCCGTGGGAAGCTGCCTTTCTTGCAGGGAAATGTTTTCTCCAATACCGGAAAAAAGGAGGGGGTAAGCGTTCGCCTCTCCCCGATTTTTTTATAGGAGCACACGCCGCCGTCCTCGGCATTCCCCTGTTAACAAGGGATGCTTCCCGATACCGAACCTACTTCCCCAAATTGAAGTTAATCGCCCCCTGAATGAGTTAAGAGAAAGGGGAAAGGGACAGTTTCCGGGAAATAATGAAAGTGTCCCTTACCTTTCTTATTTCTTCGGCAATTCGAATGTTCCAGTCATTCTTAAGAAGCCTTGAACAGTTGTGGGATTTATTTGTTGTTTGCCACGGGTCATAAAGATAAACTTGCTTTTGCCACCGCCAGAAATGCCTTTCCACTTCCCAGTGCCAAAAAGAAATTTAAAGCTACTCTCTTGAGCACTCGCAAGGACACCCTCGGCAGAGCCTTCCATGATGAAAAAGTCTCCATCAGGATCAGTGAATTTACTGTAGGTAGTCCAACTCATTTTACCGGCAGAAATTCGTCCCAAACGCAGGCAGTGTGAAGTCATACGATCAAAAGTTTTACTCTCCAGATTATCATGGACAACCCCTTTTACATCGGAGTGAAAGATTGTTAATTCCGGGTCCGCTGACAGGGGTGTTACCGTTGCATACCAATAATCAGTGATATCGAAAGGTTGTTGAGCTTGGGCAGTTGGAATAAACATTATTAAAACAAAAAGAAAAACGATCCCTATTTTCCATCTGTTTTTAGGTATCATGACACACCTCCTCGGTTTTTAAAGCGTTGCGTTATGTTATTTTCAGATGTAGTTATTTCTTCTCTTTGGCCAGATAGTCATGAAGGATTTCGCCGAAGTCCATTTCACCGGCTGAGATGATCCCGTAATTGGCACTAAGGATCTGGCGAATCGGAATCGTCCCGAGGGGATCAGCTGAGAGAGAATCGAACTTCAGCGTGGCCTGGCCCAAGTACATTTCCTTTACCTGGATTCTCGTCCTGACAACGGTCAACTGCATTACTTCAGGCGGCGCATCCTTCTTGACCGAGGGGATGTACTTCAGGTTGAACGAATTGGCTGGGGGTACCACGGGAACCGGTTCGATCTTGCCTTTTTGTGTAAAGCCCAAATCGATGAGAGTTTTTCCGAAGCGTGCGACACGAAAGGTGATATTGCCACCCTCTTCTACAAAGCTTATGTCAGCCGCCTTCTTGGGATGGCCCCAAACTTCCCTTCCGATAGGAACGCCTGCGTATTGTTTGTCGAGGTAAAGGACGATCCAGAACCTGCCAGGCATCTCTCCGAATTTCACGGGCGTTCCAAGCGCAACTTCCAGATAGGCCCTTCCGGGGAAGCTGAATCCGTCGCGTTCGTAATCTGGCACAGAGAATTCTCCCGCGTTTATGAGCATGAGGCCTTCAGGGTGTGGGACGAGGGGCTTGGGCACCAACTTCTGCACGACATCAGGATCTGTCTTGAATGTAACACTCACCATCTTACATTCCGAGTACTTTACCGGCAAAGAGCCGTAAAGTGGCGCAAAAAAAGGCGTGGTAAATGGTTTAGGCCCCTGGGCTTCGCATAACGAGTGAGAGACGATAAAGAAAAAAAATACAAAAAATAATTTGGAAATCAGTTTCTTTAACATAGTTTTGTCCTCCTTTTTATGTTTTTATATACCCCCTCACCCCCGCCCTCTCCCACCGGGGGAGAGGGAATAATTAGGACCAACTTTTTTATATCACCTCCTTTATCCTTTGTTTCTGCTTCTGGCTAATGCTTTTAGAAGAGATCAGGATGTCCCAGAGTTCGTCGTAATTGGTGAAGGCTTTTTTTCCTTTTATCCCGACCTCTTCCACCACCCCCACAAGTTGGCGGGGATTGTTCTTGTCAAAACGATAGATACGGAGGACATAGTTTGTTGAAAATGATTTTGGTGACAAGGCCAACACCCCCGAAGGAAAACCGGAATGATGGAATAGTGGGATTATGGAATAATGGGTTTATGTTCCACTTTATGTAGAAGATTGGTTTTTCAACCAATATTCCATTATTCCAACATTCCAATCTTCCAGATGGCTTTTTTTAACATACGGGGGGTAACAGATAGGTAACAGATACATTTAAATTACAAATAGGAGATGAGAATCAGGAATTTGGAAAGATTCAAGAAATTTTCTTGACAAGTTGTCCCTAATAGTGTACCGTTAGAGGGACAATAAGAAAAGGAGAAGAAAATGCTTAAAGATATTCCAATCACCGAGGCGCGACATGAAATTACTTCATTACCAAAGCGCTTAGCAAAAGAACCAGGCGCTGTGGCTGTGACCAGGCGTGGGAAACCAGTTCTGGCCATCATGCCCTGGGATCTTTATGAATCCATCGTTGAAACACTGGAAATCATGGGGGACAAGGATCTCATGGCAGCTCTTCAACAGGGATTAAAGGATATAGCGGAAGGGCGAACTTATAGCATGGAGCAAATTGAGCGGGAGATAGGACGTTGAAACCACAAAAGTTTATTGTTCAGTGGTCTGCTCAAGCCAGAGACATGCTTATTACTATCTCGGACCGTCATGTTCGGGAGAAAATCTTTGAAAAGGTAAAATCACTCGAGGAGGAGCCTGAAAAACAAGGAAAGGCGCTGACAGGTGAACTCATGGGTTATAGAAGTCTTCGTGCCGTGGGACAGCGCTACCGGATTCTTTACCAAATAGAAAGAGAAAAATTGATCGTTTGGATAGTGGCACTGGGAATTAGGAGAGAAGGAAGTAAGAGAGATATTTACACGTTAGCAAAGAAACTCCTCAAACTCCGTCTATTCGAATAGTTTCGAAATATTTTTATCAATCCTTTATGGATTTATAGATTGCCTGGGTCTTAGCAGAGGGGTCGATTCCGAGGGTTGAAGAAATGGTCCTCTTGCAACGGTTATAGGCGGATAGGGCTTTGGCCTTCTGACCGAGGTTAAGATAACAGACCATGAGACCCTGGTAAAGTTCCTCAGCAAGATCGTCGATCTCTAATCCCCTGAGATAGCAATCCAAAGCTTTTCCCCATTGCCCCGATTCCTGCCAGTATCGGCCTATTTTTTCAACACTTTCCAAGAACTTGCTCCGTAAACGTTCACGAAGAGGTATCATCCAGGGCTGTTCACCCTCTTTTCCCAAGAAAGAGCCCTTATATAGTTGAATCGCCTTTTCAATGAGTGGAATAGCGCTCTCCGTCGTTCCTTCATTCCATTTAGCCTCTGTTTCCTTAAGAAGATGCTCAAATGCCCAAACATCCACCCAACAGTAACGATGGTCCAGGGTTAGTCGTCCCTCCCTGAGATGGATTGCTTTTTCATGACCGAGAAGTAATCGTAGGCGGCGAAGATTGGTTACAAAAGAACGATATCCTGCATCGCCATCGGCCTCAGGCCAGAGGGCATCTTCTATTTGGTCTTCTCTCACCTCTCTGCCGCCAAAAGCGATTAATGCCTTAAGCATGGATAAAGGTTTTTGCTGAGCCTTTCTGGAGAATTGGATTGGTTTTCCGTCTTTAAACAATTCGAACCTTCCCAGGGTGTATATTTTTATGGGCCGGGGCCAATTTTCCAAATGGAGAGGCGGCTTTTCCAAAACGAGATTGCGTATCCTGATCAGCTCTTGCACATATTCCACTTCAATTTCGGCCTCCAGCGCTTTGGAGCAGAGCTTGACCATGGCTGAGGGTTGATCGATATAAGTATCAAAATATTTTCCTTCCCCTCCAATAACGAGGGCTTCCCTCAGTGATAGCAAGCAAGCTTCCTCTTCTCCTTGATCCAGGGCAAACAGAGCCTTAGCTAATAAAGCATAAAATTTGGCATTTTTACTTTTAATCGAACTGGCCAGATGAAAAGCCTGATTAAGGTGTTCTGCTGCTTCCCGGTCTTTACCCAATTGATGCACCGAATGACACTTCACCAAGTGGCACATGAACAGACTGAGGGGTGATCCTGCATCCATGCTAATTTTTAAAGCCGCTTCAGCATGAGCCGCGGCTTCATCAGCGTTTCCTTGAAACAGGGCCACTCGGGTTTTCAGGATATGATAGAAAGATGTGTCCCACGGCTTGGAGTGTGTTGACGACCCTTCCAGCTTCTCCAGCAATTCTCTAACCTTCTCACCATCATTAACACTAAGAGCGCTCAAAGTCCCATGATATAGAAACATCCTATCCAGCATATGGATGCCGGTTCTTTGTGATATTTCCATACCGTCGGATATCGCGTTTAGGCACCTTTCATGAGACCCTGTAAAGCGATAATGGATTGTCTCGGCAAACTTTGTTGTTAATCTGGCAAGGGGCGAAGCATCCCGGGATTGAGCTAACTTTCGCAAGGAGTCAGTGGCAAGGGCCAATTTTGCGTATTCGCCTGTAAACATCCGATATAGAACCTGCCGGAACAAGGCGGTCATTTTAGCGCCTGCATTTGAATGGTATTCTAACGAAGCGAGCATCCGTTCGGACCACGCCTCGATTTCAGGATGCTGGGGCTGCCTGATGAGCAATGCTGTGAACATACTGTAGGCGACACGAGCTTCGATCTCCCTGGAAGGGAATTCCTTAAAAACATGGAGTAGTCCCTCAAGCACCGAGATCCATTTATCAAATTGCTTAAAGTCTGAAAGATCAAACCATATCGATTCAACAACACCCGACCATGATAAAAATATCCCGGATGGATTCTCTTGAGCTTTGAATTGTTCGAAGGCCTTCTCAAAAAAGGAATATGCGAGCAATGGATCGAAGGGCAGACGGCATGCACCCATCCAATAAAGAAGCCACGGGTTGTTCTCAAGGATTTCCACGGGGAGGCTGTTCAACCAGTCTTCGAGAGGAAAGTTTCTCCCCTGGGCCAACATCATTGGCGCGTATTTTGTGATTAAACAAATCAATCCATCCCAGTCGCTCACACCGCGGAGAAGGGAAACGGCGTCCTCGGTGTAATCGGCTTCTTCAAGAAGAGTGGCGGCCCGGATGCCTAAGGATGCCAAATCTCTTTCTGGAAACGTGCTTTTTGCACGGGAGAGTAAAAATTCCCTGAAAAGCGGATGATACTGGTATATGGGTTCATGGTGGAGACGCATCTCCGTAAAATAATTTCTCTTGCTCAAGTTCGAAAGAATGCGGCTTGCATGGGATATCCCAGTGAGGTCTTCAGCCATTCTACTTGTCATTTTTGGTAGAAGCGCTGTTTTGAGGAAAAACTCCTGTAGTTCCTTATCCGTTTTATCAAAAAGCTCGGTTCCGAAATAATCGAGAATTTCATCCGATGTGTGCTTCCCGGGTAGTTGGGGCTGAATCCCTCTTCTTAAACTTTCTAACATCAGGACCAGGCCGGCTGCCCATCCGTGGGCCATTTCATTCAAATGTTTTACTGTCTCTCTTGAGAGCTTCTGCTTTGATCGGAGCCGGACCATTCCGACCGATTCTTCAAAAGTGAACCGGAGCTCGTCCCATCCAATAACCTCCATCTGATGATTGGCGCGCAGGCGTATGAAAGCAGGAGGTGGCTCGCTGCGGCTGATCAGGATCATGTTCATCCCTTCGGGGACTCTTGATAGTCCATTGAGGATGATTTCATGGAAAAACGAATCGGTGGGGGCTTCGTGGTAGTTGTCAAAGATGAGGGCGGCGGGGGTCTTCAGGCGATTGGAAAGCTCTTCAAAATATCGATGGGTAAAAGTGGGAACGTCTTGTAGATATTCTGGAGTGAGAAGGGGGAGGGATTTTCGAAATCGAGGAGAAGCCCTCTTTGCGGCCTGACCCAGGTAATAGAAGAAAGTTGCCGGATCCACATCACCTTCGTCTATCTGATACCATAGACAAGGGAGTTTGCGGGCTTGAAAATAGCTTACAACAAGAGTCGTCTTTCCGCAGCCGGGCGGCCCAGAGACCCATATCAGCGGATATTTCCGCATGCGGTCCAGGAGGCCAAACAGTTGCTTCCTTGGGAAAACCCCTGTCAAAGTGGGACGGGTGATCTTACTCATAGAGATAATAGTGAGCTAAAGTGCCTAATGCCTTGGAAATATTCTATAAAATCCGTAAGAATAGATCAACATAAATTAAAAATAGGGATAAAAGGGGATAGGGAGATAAAAATAATCTCCGGGAATTAAAAGCTTTTCAAAAGAGTTCTTGAAGAAAACTTCTAGGGGATTTAGGAGTCAAACATCAAGGAAAGAAATTTAAATAGGCAGCCGAGCCTCAACCTGTTTTTTCCATTCTTGAATTTCTCTTACCTGGGACTCTAAGTTAGAAAGTCGTTTGTCCAGTTCGGAAAATGAAAGTTTGACAAGAGCACGTGTTTCGAGGTGCTGGCGTTCATTCTCCTTCTCCATTTGGTCAAGTCTCGTTTCCACTCGGTCGAGTTTTTGTATAATTCCTGTATGTCCCTCAGCCAAAAGCTTTATTTGATCTATTAAACCCTCTGAGATAAGGTGAAATTGATGGATTATCTCTTCTTGAAAATTTTGCAAGTCTTTCTTTGTTGCGCTATCCTTCTTTGTATCCTCTTTACGAATCCCCATACTCAATTTCCTATTTCCCACATTTATTATGGATGCGTCTTTAAGATGGCATAAAATTCCAAATCCGTCAAGGATTTTAGGTCCGCTTGTCATTTGCAAATTAAAAGTGCACCGTTTTTTTAGATTTTCATTTTAAAAGTGCACACCTCGATTTCGTGATCCTTTGAGTTATCCATAGAGGGTAGAGAGCGGAGAGATTTTAGCC
>JACAEV010000025.1 GCA_013388645.1 Syntrophaceae bacterium
TAAAATCTCTCCGCTCTCTACCCTCTATGGATAACTCAAAGGATCACGAAATCGAGGTGTGCACTTTTAAAATGAAAATCTAAAAAAACGGTGCACTTTTAATTTGCAAATGACAAAAGTCAAATTTTCTCTTGACAATTCCGGACCTATATGTTTTAAATAATTCAAAAAAGGGATGAACATGTCTAAATATTATTTTTTTTATTTTTATTTTAATAGAGGTCACCCATAAATCCTAATCCATAGGAGGGATAGGAAGCCATGGGTGACCAATAAGGCCCCGTGGCTTTTTCATTTTTTAAAGCCATAGGGAGAACCTTATGGCTTTTTTATTATCAACGAACTACCCGAAGGATAACGAATTTCACGAATAACCCCTTTCGCATCCTTCGCTTTCATTCGTGTTATTCGTTATTTTCTGAGAAAGGAGTTTTATGAGATGGCTATTTCAAAGAAAGTAAAAAATGCGTTGAATGGTGCCTCCTGGGTGAGGCGGATGTTCGAAGAGGGGGAAGAATTAAAACGAACTTATGGCGAAGAAAATGTCTATGATTTCTCTCTCGGTAACCCCAATCTCGAGCCTCCTGATTCCTTGAAAAAGGCCCTCAAAGCCCTTGCGGATTGTCCCATCCCAGGAATGCATCGTTATATGCCTAACTGTGGATATAGCGATACAAGAAATGCCGTTGCCCGATATCTCTCAGAGGAGTCAGGACTTCCTTTTGAAGCAAAACATGTGGTCATGACCGTTGGAGCGGCGGGTGGTCTTAACGTGGTCTTCAAGGCAATCTTGGATGAAGGAGACGAGGTCATCGTCCCCTCCCCTTATTTCATGGAATTTAAATCTTATATTGAAAACAGCGGAGGTGAAATTCGATTGGCCGAAACCCACGATGACTTTTCTTTAAACTTAAAGGAGATTGAAAAGGCAATTCATCAGGGGACAAAGGCAATTCTGATTAATTCTCCAAATAACCCGACAGGAGTGGTTTATAGTAAGGAATCTCTGGAAGCGTTGGGAGAGTTGTTGAAAAAGAAAAGTCAAGAGTTGAAAAAAACTCTTTATCTCATTACCGATGAGGCCTACCGTCGAATCGTCTTCGATCAAATCAAACTTCCGATTGTCTTCCAATATTATCCCCATACCATTCGGGTGACGTCCCATTCCAAGGACCTTTCCTTACCAGGGGAGAGAATCGGCTATGTGGCCATCAGTCCCTCCTGCGAGGAAGCGGACGAGATGGTCTCTGCATTTGTCTATGCCAATCGGGTGCTCGGGTTTGTCAATGCCCCCGCACTCATGCAACGGTTGGTAGCACCTCTCCAGAAAAACTCTATCAATATCACAGAATATGAGGAAAAAAGAAACTTCTTTTACAATGCCTTGACCTCCTTTGGCTATCGAGTGGTGAGACCTCAAGGAGCTTTCTACCTTTTTCCGAAAACTCCCATCGAAGACGATGTCGCCTTTGTCAAGGAGCTTCAGTCAAAACGGATCTTGACCGTTCCGGGAAGGGGTTTTGGAAAACCAGGCCATTTCAGAATTGCCTATGCCGTTGATAAAAAGGTGATTGAAGCAGCCCTCCCGGGATTTAAAGAAGTGGCAGAAAAATTTGGTGTGGGAAAAAGATAGAGTTCTGATTCCCTATCTCTCGTGACCAACGATCAATGAATCTTTTGGACAACCTCTCTCCCCTTATCGAAGGCCATCAGGTTTTCATTCAACGTTCGAGAAGGGAACAGATCTACGATGACTGACTCAAATCCTCGCCTATGAATGGGGAGTACCTCTATTGCGTTGAGCGCCCCTAACATGACGATATTGGAGAAGATGGGATCACCTATCTCTAAGGCGACCTCGGTGGCATTTAGCGCCCAAACCTGTCTGCTTAGCTCTTTTATTTTAGCGATCACTTGAGATAGTTCTGGATAAACAATATCTCCTGAGATGACATCGATGGGATGGATAGGTCGGAGGTTGAGAAGTGTGATCACACCGGGATTGCCGTAATGCGCAAGTATCCGGAGTCCTTCCACAGGCTCCAGTGCTACCAGTAGATCGCATTTCCCTTCAGGAATCAGCGGTGAAAATTGGTCCTTAGCGGAAATCCGCAGATGACTCATGACCGCCCCTCCACGCTGGGAGGCCCCATAGGTCTCTCCAATGGTGATGACGTATCCTTGGATAATGAGCATCTCCCCTAAGATCTGAGAGGCTAAAACATTTCCCTGCCCGCCGACCCCCCCCACGATGACATTGAAAGGATCCTTTGGGATGAACATCTATATTTTCTCCTTCCGGATCGCTGAAGCAGGACAGATCTCTGCACAGACTCCACAACCTGTACAGATGGCTTCATCGATACGCGCTTTTCCAGCAGACTTGTCCCACATTAACCCAGGACATTTAAAGAGGCGCGTGCATAACCGATTGCACCCGCAGGTTTCTCCCAGACAACGTTTCTGATCGACCTCAACCCGGAAAAGTCTTCTTTGATGTTTCGCACTTAATAAAGCACATTCTCGTTTGAGAATCAAAACCCTTACCCCTTTTTCATCTTGAAGAAGGTTCAGGAGTGTCTTCACCGTCGCCTCTACATCAAAGGGATCCACCACCTCCACCCGAGCTCCGAAGACTTCACAAATGGCCTTCAGATCAATCACTGGAGCTTCTTTTCCTGTCGCAGTCTCACCTGTTCCGGGATGGGGCTGAAAGCCTGTCATGGCGGTCGCACTGTTATCTAAAAGGAGAAGTAAGAAATTGGCGCCGTTGTAATGAGCATTGGCCAGAGCCGGCATGGCTGCATGGTAAAAGGTTGAATCACCACAGACAGCGATGACTGGTTGGTTTAATCCAAAGTGATTGAGCTGACCGAACCCACAGGCGAGGCCAGTACCTGAACCCATCGCATGCAGGGTCTTCATCTGCCCGAAACCAGAAGGGCCTATCCCAAGGGAATAGCAACCGATATCACCAAGGACGATGCCATCTCTTCCATCCAAGGCTAAAGCGACCTTGATCGCCCAGTAGGTGGACCGGTGTGGACAACCTGCACAAAAACCGAGTGCCCTATCTGGGATCAGTTCTGCAGCAGCTTCACGGGCACGGGCGGCATAGTCAGACGGCCGTGGTTCATAAGAAATGTTCATAATACTCTGAATCGCGCGGAGGACATTTTCAGGATGGAGTTCACCGATATCTGGGACATGCCCGCTGGTCTTTCCAAAAAAGGCCTTCAGTCCCAAGGTCAGACAGTTCTGAGCATAAATCTCTTTTACGTTATTCTCCAAGAACGGATCCACTTCTTCAAGGAAAAGAATTCGATCTGCCTGTCTGAGGTGCTGGGTGACCAAGTTCTCAGGAAGGGGCCAAGTGGTCCCCAGCTTCAGGATTCCTACCCTGTCTTGGGCGTTCAGGCTGATCACCGCCTCCAACGAGTACATCCATCCGCTTCCACAGGTGAACACCATCAATTCAGGTTTCTCTGGCCCTCGATAAATATTGAAAGGGGATGCTTCCACGATCTGTTTGGCCCTGTTAAACTTCTCATGAAGGATCTTGTGATGAGGCAGTGCGGGAAAGGCAGTAAGGGGCCGATTGGTTTCAAACCCCGGTCTGTGACTTGATTGAGGAAGTTCGTCGAGGCACACATTACCCCGTGCATGGGAAACTCGGGTCACACTTCGAATTAGAACAGGGAGTCCAAGTTGCTCAGAGATTTCGAAAGCAAAGGTGGTCATCTCTTTTGCTTCCTGGAAGTGGGCAGGTTCTAAGAGAGGTAAGTCACCCAGTTTGGCAAAGATGCGGGAATCCTCCTCATTGCTGGACGAGACGCCTGCTGGGTCATCCGCAACAACTAAGACAAGGCCTCCCCGACATCCTGTGAGATTGAGGTTAAGAAGAAAGTCCGAAGCCACATTGAGTCCGTTTTGCTTCATGGCACAGAGCCCTCTCAATCCTGCAAACGAGGCGGCAGCAGCTACTTCTAAGGCGACTTTTTCATTCACTGACCACTCGACATGAAGTCCCATTTCGTCGGCTACCTGAGCTAAGGTGCCAATGATTTCTGAGGAGGGGTTCCCTGGATACGCCGCACACACCTTCACTCCTGCCTCAAGGGCGCCACGAGCGATTGCCTCGTTTCCCATCAAGAGAACCGTTTTCCCAGGAATATTCTGAATGATGGATTTCATGTCTTGATACCCTTTGATTCAGAAAGAATGCGTTGGATCAGATCGGTTGAGAGACGAACGTAGGCCTTTTCGATCCCTCCTTTTCCATCAATGGCCTCAAGGGCTCGCCTCTTCTTAAGGAGTGAGGCCTGTTTTAGGTGACGTAAATGATCCTCAGGTAAAAGACGCGTCTCAACGATCCCTTCCCGTTGGGCTCGTTTTAAAAGATCTTCACCGACCGCTGTACGGATGATCACTGTATTCCAGCCTTCCTTCCCTTCGACTGTGCCAACGGAAATGTCTGCAAGCTCAGCTGTCATATCAAGGCAAACCCTGCAACTGGGCCGGATGAAAGATCGAAGGTCATCAACAGGTATTCGATATAATTTGTTTCCAGCAGTGACTTCCAATATCCTTTCGGGCGGTGGTGTGATATTTAACTTCTTGATCGAGTGACCTCCTACTCGTTCATGTAAAAGGGACATGAAGGGTTTATAATCGAGTGCCCAGGTGCAGAAAAGGCCTATCACGAGGACCACTCGATCGATCGGAGTCTTTTTATCAAGCTTAGAGATTTTCATCCTTGCCATGGCAAGCACCTGGCATGGCAAACCGACGATCCCTATCCGCTCTTCTCCTTTCCAGGGACCTCGATTGAAGGCCTCTAACGTTGGACCCGATACATAACTTGAGCCCGCACAACGGAGTATTTCCTTACGGTTTTTTACGATTTGTCCCTGAGGGAGAAGATCTCCATTCCGAGGAGTAAGAACTCCAGCCTCAATCATTTTTTCTTGGAACGCAAAATCAATAAGGGCTGAGACGACCCCTCCTGTTTGAGCCTTCTGATGAAAGATTGGATCCTTTGCTCGTGCCATTAGGATCTTTCTGACCGGTCCCACTTCAATCTCTTCATAGTTCTTTCCGAATATCCCTCGATGGACTTCGTCTAACTCCATCTCGGTTCGAGGGCAATAAGCAAAGCATCGTCCTTCTTCCAAGGTGCAATCATCGAGTTTCACAACCCTCCCTTTCCATGAACGGAGATAGGGGCATAGGGAGAGACAAGCTCCACAGACAGCACAAAAATTCTCATTAAAAACTTTTTCTTCAAGTGCTTTAAGCCCTTTGCTCACTTTCCCTCCAATTTCGATCTGGCGTGAGAACAATCGTCAGCTTCCATCTTAACATGAAGCGCTCCTTAAATCTTGACATTCAGGATCTTCAAAAGGTTAATTTTCCACATTCCTTTTTCAAAAGACAATGGATAGATCTCCGTCCGAAATTTCGTTTCCCCTCCTTTTGTAGGTTTAAAACCGATTCGGGCGGTCACATAGGCGTGGGTGGCATTTTTAACCTCCACTTGGATATCTCGGACTGTCTCCCATGAAGAAGCTAACCCGATGCCTTTCTTTTTCATCCGTTTACTGAACTCCTCTCGATTGACTGCCATTCGACTTTTCTGATCTCCATGATCATACAACATATCGTACTTTCCATCTTTCCATATAGAAAGGATCGTTTTGAAGGACTCCGTCACATCCCCTTCGATTTTGCTGAAATGGATCTCTTCCTTCTCACTCGTCGCAAGCCGGCCTTTCGCCCCTTTGTCCTCTTGCCTTCTGGCCTTTCCCTTCTCTCTTGGAGGGGTTACCTCCTCTTCCACAGGCTTCTTTTCAATTTGATTTCGGTATTTTTCAGGGACACTTGATCCATCATCTGAAAAGTGAACCGTCCCTTTTTCGTCAATCCATCTGTAAAGTTCTTTTGCCTGAGCGGGGCATTCTAAAAAAAACAAAATAAACGTTGCAAGCAGAATGCAACTCCTTACTTCTTTTTTTATCCCCATGCCTCCCTCCTTGGGCTCATCTTCGTCTCTTTTATCTTAAATAGCATGAAAGAAAGATTGTGAAAAGTCTTTTTCTCGTGATCTCCCCTCACTCAATCATATACATGCATTTTTTCAATGGAAGGGGGTGGAGGTTGACAGGTCAATGTTTATTTGATTAAATGGAATAGTAGAAGAACGCAGCGCAGGCTTAAGCCTGCGACAGCGATATGCGTTCGATTCAATTTATGAAAATCTCTGCCGTCATTCCAGCGCGTTATGGATCGAAACGGTTCGAGGGAAAACCTCTCGCTGATATTCTCGGCAAGCCGATGATCCAACATGTTTATGAAGGAGTCTGTCAATCAAAATTAATCGATGAGGTAATCGTCGCTACAGACGATCAGAGGATATTAGAGGTTGTTCATTCATTTGGTGGAAAGGGAGTAATGACTCTTTCCACCCATCCCACGGGTACCGACCGGGTCGCAGAAGTCGCCAAAAAGCTGAGGTCAGAAATCGTTGTGAATGTCCAGGGAGATGAACCTTTGATCAAGGGGAGCATTATTGATAAAGCGATACAGCCCCTCCTTTCAGACGATACCCTCCCGATGGCCACCCTGATGACGAGAATTGAAGAAGTGAAGGATTGGCTAAACCCCCATATCGTAAAGGTCGTGGTGGGCCAAAAGAACTTTGCTCTATATTTCTCCCGATCCCCTATTCCTTTTCCTCGAGATCTCAACATCGGTCGTCTTGAGTCTAACCCTTTTGGAACTGCGCGGCCCCTCCCAAAGAGGGTCCATAAGCACATTGGAGTTTATGTTTTTCGGCGGAAATTCTTATTACACTTTTCGAAGATGAAACCTACGCCGTTAGAAAAACTGGAAAAACTTGAACAGCTCAGGGCCCTTGAAAACGGTTACCGTATTAAAGTAATCCCTGTCAATTATGAACCCATTTGTGTGGACCTTCCTGAAGATATAGAAAAAATAGTACATTACCTCTCAAAACCCCATTGATGACCATGTTTTTTCTAAAAGATATTCTTTCCTTCCTAATAAAGGCGTCGTAAGCGGGGTCAACTTAACTATTTGAATATAGGATATGTTATCAATCTTAATCTCTCATTCTGTTTTAAAAACAAACCTAAAAAGAATGCATTGGGGGATTGATTTTTACTTAATTTTAAAGTATAATTTAGTTGTTGGTTTAACTTAGAAAAATGAATACAAAAGAAACCATTCATCGCTTTATCATCTTCTTTCTTTTTCCTATTCTTCTTCTCGTTTTTGCTTGCTCTTCACCCTCTTGGTTTCCAATTAAGAAGGGACCCCCTCACCTGGCAAAAAATAAAGAATTGCTGGATAAGGAGGTCGTCATTATTGAAAAGCAAGAGTATGTTAAAGTCTTAAACCCAAGGGCCAACGAGGAAAAAGATCAACCGAAATACCTTTACATCCCTGTAAGTGAATATCTTTCAAATAAAGGAGCTTATACCACTCCTCCACTTCAGAAAGAAGAATTTAAAAGGGAAATATCATCGGCTTCCACCAAGCTCTCCTCTTTAGAAGAAGAGACCTTGGTGGTTTCCCCTGCAAAACTTAAATCTTCAGGCTTAAAGAAAAAAGCCGTGGTCCTTCATTTCGATGACCGGGTGACAAGTTCCGATGAGATGTTTGGAGATTGGATCGCGGAAAAACTCATGACGGAGGTAAACCGACGGTCTTCCCAAATTCTTTTTGTCGATTATCAATCGATCAAAGAATTTCTCGAAAAAAAAGGGACCGATTTGAAAAATCTGGAAACCCCTCTCGTGCTTCATTTACTTAACGAAGTTTTTGGAATACACGTCCTGATCGCTGGACAACTTTCAGGACCTTATGTCTTCTCCACCAAGACGGATAAAAATATAGAGGGAATCGCCTCAGCAATTATTAAAATAGAGACGAGGTTAGTTGACACCTTTTCTGGCAAAACCTTTAAACATCTGTCCGCCACCAATCCGATTATCGCAACGAAGGAGACAGGAGCTTTCTCGCAAGAAAAGGCTAAAATCAGGGCGATCGATATCGCCATCGCTGACCTCGGACGTTCACTCTCCGCAGAATTGGATGGCTTGGATTGGTTTTGTCGAATCGCTAAGGTTGATGGTGAACAGGTTTATATCAATGCTGGAAGATTGACCGGCCTGAAGGTGGGAGATGTGATGGAGGTATTTCGGCCTGGCCAGTCTGGAGAAAAAGGAGAGGTTAAAGGCAAAATTAAAATTTCAGCCTTCTTTGGAATTGACGCCTCAATAGGCCAACTCATCCAAGGGAAGAACCCCGATGTAAACGACATTTTGAAACTGACAAAAAGTGAAGGGACCTGACTCTCCTGAATGGCTTTCCTTTTACTCCATGGAGCCCCACAGGCAAGACGGTGGTTCTTCTACCTCTTCGCTGAGGGACGTCGAAGTTCCCTCCAATGAGTAATACGTCGGAGGGTTATCTACTTCGCATTGACCCATGATTGACATGGGGGGGTATGCGGAGGCCTTTCAAAGGGGGGTGGTTATCAATTGAATTGTCCCTTTTGAGAATCACCCTTAATATCGATCCTATGCGCTATCGGTGGGAAGGGATGACTATTTTTCTTTTTGTCGGAAAGGAGGTTTCCACTTTATGTTTCAGATTGGCGACAAAGCAGTTTACCCCGGTCACGGGGTAGGAGTCATTGAGGCCATTGAAATCAAACAGATCTCCGGAAAAGAACAAACCTTTTTCATTCTTCGAATCTTAGAAAATGGAATGACCATCATGATCCCGCGCGATAATGTCGAGGCAGCCAAATTGAGGGGGGTGATCCGAAAAATTGATGTCCGAAAGGTGATCGAGATCTTGAAGGACCGGGACGTCACCATCGATAATCAGACCTGGAATCGGAGATATCGCGAATATATGGAAAAAATTAATACCGGATCGATTTACGGGATTGCTGAAGTGCTCCGAGACCTCCATCTTTTAAAGACGGAAAAAGAACTTTCCTTCGGGGAAAGGAAAATTATGGATATGGCTAAGAACCTTTTGGTCAAAGAGCTGGCGATCGCTCGGGATGTGAAAGAGTCGGACATTTTGAGGGAGATCCATTCTATTTTTGGATCGTAACCTCCCCTGTCCCCCCCATCATTTTCATTAAAATGTATTTTCAACTCAATCATTCATGGAAAGGAGGTGAACACATTGGGTTCATGGATACTACGTATCTTATTCTTCTTCATCTGCGCCATAAGTGGATATGCCTTCATTCAAGGAATTTCCCCCTCTCCGCCCATTCCTCTTTTAGGGCTCATCGTCGGACTTCTCTTGGCAGCATTGACACTTCTCCTCGAAAAGGGACTGAAAAAGATTCCTTCCAAAAATTTATTAGGAAGTTTTATCGGATTGATCCTCGGCATCCTGTTCGCCAATCTCCTCTCTAATGTCTTTATCTCCAATCTTTACAACCATCAACAAACGATCCTTCCCACCTTGGGGTTTCTTTATGCCGTTTGCGGATATATCGGTTTGCGGATTGGTTTTAAAAAGGGAGAAGAAATTCACGTGCACGGTTGGAAACCGTTTATGAAAGCCACTCCTCCGAGCGAGAATATAAAAATTTTGGATACCAGCGTCATCATTGATGGCCGCATCGCGGATATTACAGAGACAGGCTTTATTGAAGGTTCATTAATCATTCCGCAATTTGTCCTGAACGAACTCCAACACATTGCCGACTCATCGGACCCCATTAAACGGACAAGGGGCAAAAGAGGGTTAGAGGTACTTCACCACATCCAAAAACAAGCAAATGTAGAGGTTCGTATTGTAGACAAGGATTATCCCTCAGTCAAAGAAGTGGATTCAAAATTGATCGAATTGGCAAAAGAGGTCCGAGGAAAGATCATCACCAATGACTCCAACCTTAATAAAGTCGCCGTGCTACAGGGTATAGAGGTGTTAAACATCAATGAACTTGCCAATTCAATCAAACCCGTCGTTCTTCCAGGGGAGGAGATTAATGTCAAAATCCTTAAAGAGGGAAAAGAAATGGGTCAAGGGGTGGCCTATTTGGATGATGGGACGATGATTGTGGTGGATAATGGAAGGAGGCAGATGGGCAAGACGATCGATGTGATCGTCACCAGTGTGCTCCAAACTCCTGCTGGTCGTATGATCTTTGCTCGCCTCAAAGAGGAAGCCAATCGGGAGACCAAAGGAAAGGATTACTATTACCCTCTGGACAGTGAATTTTAAAGGGAGGTTGGAATAAGGGAATGGAATGATGAAAGCCGACGCAGTGATTGTTTCTGCTGGAAAAGGCGTTCGATTCATGGAGGGGCAGAAAAAACAATTCTACTGCCTTGAGGACAAACCCATCCTCGTCCACACCCTCGATAAATTTGAGACCTGCCCTCTCATCCGGTCCATCCTCCTTGTGGTGGACCGCGAGGATATGGACTATTGTCTGAAAGAGATCACTGAAAAATATAAATTCAAAAAGGTCTCTCAAATCGTCCCAGGAGGTAAACGAAGACAAGAATCCGTGAAAAATGGAATGGATGTTCTTCCAAAGGACACAGAGATTGTGGCAATTCATGATGGGGTCCGCCCGTTTGTGACCCAAACCATGATCGAGGATTCGGTCCGCTCAGCGATGCGATACGGGGCAGTCATATTAGCCATGCCAGTGAAAGACACCCTAAAGGTGTCAAACCCTGATGGGACCGTTCTCAAAACATTGGATCGGGAATCCCTCTGGCAGGTTCAAACCCCTCAAACCTTTCAGGCGAAGGTGATCAAAGAAGCGTATCGCCGGGCGACAGAAGATGGGTTCACAGGAACGGATGATGCTTCGCTGGTAGAACGATTAGGGATGAAAGTCCACATCTTGCCGGGATCTTATACCAACATCAAAATCACCACGCCAGAGGATCTGTTGTGGGCCCATCTTTTTCTCAAAATGGATTCCCTCCCCCATGCAAACTCATTAGGAGAGTTCAAAAAGAAATGAGAGTGGGTTTAGGATATGATGTCCATCCATTTGTTTCAGGGCGCCCGTTGATTCTCGGAGGAATACAAATCCCTTATCTCTTTGGTCTTAAGGGACATTCGGATGCGGATGTGTTGATCCATGCGATTTGTGATGCGTTGTTAGGAGCGATCTCAGAGGGAGATATTGGTAGACATTTTCCAGACACCGATCCCCAATACCGAGATATTCAAAGTACTCGTCTTTTGAAAAAGGTGTTGATCAAGGTGAGGGAAAAGGGGTTTCATCCAACGAATATCGATGCGACGATTGTCACCCAAAAACCAAAACTTTCTGATAATCTCCCCAAGATGGTAAAAGCGATTGCCAACGTCCTGGAGATAGCACCGGAAAAGGTGAACGTAAAAGCCACCACCACAGAGGGGCTGGGATTTACCGGTAGAGAAGAGGGAATTGCAGCCTACGCTGTTGCCCTGGTCGAAGAAGACCAAGGGCCTTAAAGGGTCCCCATGATCTCAACGATTCGGGTTCGGTTCGCCCCTGCTCCGACAGGGCTCCTCCACATAGGAAATGCTCGAACCGCCCTCTTTAACTTCCTTTTTGCAAAGCATCATCAGGGGACATTTGTTCTTCGAATCGAAGATACAGATTTAGAGAGGTCAACCGATTCCTCGATGGATCAGATTATGGAAGATCTTCGATGGCTGGGAATGATTTGGGACGAAGGCCCTGATCTGGGTGGACCTTATGGCCCTTATCGTCAATCTCAGCGCCTATCCATCTATCGTCAATTGGCCGACCAATTATTTCAGGAAGGGAAAAGTTACAAGTGCTTTTGCTCCGAAGAGAGACTTGAGAGACTGAGAAAAGAGCAACTCTCTAAAGGAAAGATGCCCCGCTATGACGGTCGATGTCGTTCGCTCTCTCAAGAAGAAATTGCTAAAATGGAATCAACAGGTCTTCATCCCGTTTTCCGATTTCGAGTGGGGAGGGGACCGATCCTTTTTGAAGATCTCATCCATGGAAAGATGAGCTTCGATTCTGCTGGAATTGGAGATTTCATCATTGTGCGCTCAGATGGGATGGCCGCCTATAATTTTGCGTGTGTGATGGATGACCATCTGATGCAGATCAGTCATGTCATCCGTGGGGAAGACCATCTTTCCAATACGCCCCGACAGATTCTGCTCTACCAAGCCCTCTCCTGGTCGCCTCCTACGTTTGCCCATCATCCGCTGATCTTGGGGCCGGACCGATCCCCTTTGAGCAAACGTCACGGGGCGACCGCCGTTTCACAATATCGAGAGGAAGGGTTTTTACCAGAGGCTCTCCAAAATTATCTCGTCCTCTTAGGCTGGACCCCTCCTTCAGGAGAAGAAACGCTCTCCTTGAAAAAAATGGTCGAGGATTTCTCCATCCAAGCCGTCTCAAGAAGTGCGCCCATTTACAATCGTAAAAAATTAGAGTGGTTGAACAGTTTTTATATTCGTGAGAAACCGGCAGCACAACTTACAGAAATGTTAATTTCACATCTTCGGAAGGCAAGCATTCAGGTGGATCAAGTAGATCGCCAATGGCTTGATCAAGTTTCAGAAATTTTAAAAGAAAATCTCACGGTGCTATCCCAGGTGGAGGAATACCTGGGCCTCTTCTTCGATGATAAATTCTACTTTGAAGAAAAAGCGAAAACCTTACTCCAGGAGGCTGACCACCGAGAGACCCTCCGCTCAGTGTTAAATATTTTGTCGGAGGATTCGCCCGCATTGAGTCAGGAGGGACAAGACTCTTTTCTCACTCAATTAGAAAAGAGGGTCAACCGCAAGGGGAAAGAACTTTATGCCCCCCTACGGGCTGCGGTAACTGGAAAAACCAAGGGCCCCGAGTTGGTTAAAACCCTTCCCCTTCTTGGAAGGGAAAGGATGATTAAGCGTTTGAAAATGGCACTGGAGCTTTCTTAACAGAAAGAATATCTCTAAATTCGAAGCACAAGATTCAAAATGGTTTAAACTCTAAACACTAAACTCTAAATCCTAAACAAATCCAAAATCTAAAAGTCAAAAGATTTTACGGTCTTGAGTTTTGTGTTTTGGACTTTTGAGTTAGTTTAGAGTTTAAAGTTTCGAGTTTAGGATTGAACACCTTTGTTTCGGATCTCGATATGGGTAACAATTATGACAATTCGTATCCTTAATACTTTGACGGGTAAAAAAGAAGAGTTTGTTCCCCTACACGAAAAAAAGGTGGGGATGTATGTTTGCGGAGTGACCGTCTATGACCTCTGTCACATCGGCCATGCCCGCTCTGCGATCGTCTTCGACACAATCTATCGCTATTTTCGATATCGGGGCTATGATGTCATCTTTGTTCGGAACTTTACCGATATCGATGACAAGATCATCAAACGAGCCAATGAAGAGGGAGCGGACTGTAACACGATTGCTGAAAAATACATCCACGAATTTAACATGGACATGGGAAGGCTCCGGCTTGAAAAACCTTCATTCGAACCCAGGGCGACCGAGCATATTTCGGAAATGATCCTGTTGATCTCCACTCTGATTCAAAAAGGATTTGCTTACCAGGGAGGTCGAGATATCTTTTTCTCTATAGAGAAATTTAAAGATTATGGAAAACTCTCCAAAAGGAACCTGGAGGATATGCAAGCGGGGGCACGTGTGGACATTGATGAAAAGAAGGAAAATCCGCTTGACTTTGCCCTTTGGAAAGCCAGTAAACCCGGAGAGCCCTTTTGGGAGAGCCCTTGGGGAAAAGGGAGGCCGGGTTGGCATATTGAATGTTCCGTCATGAGCCAGAAATATTTAGGAGAGACGTTGGATATCCATGGTGGAGGGAGGGACCTTATCTTCCCTCACCATGAAAATGAAATCGCCCAATCCGAAGCGGCCACTGGGAAGCCATTTGTCCGATATTGGATCCATAATGGTTTTGTCAACATTAATAAAGAAAAGATGTCCAAATCCCTTGGGAATATTTTAACGATCAAAGAAATCCTTAAAGATTGGCATCCTGAAACCCTTCGGCTCTTTTTTCTTTCCCACCATTATCGCAGCCCTGTGGATTATTCAGAGGAGAGTTTGGTTGAGGCCAAATCAGGATTGGATCGATTTTACATGACGTTGAATGCCATTGCGGAGGAGCTGAAGAAACCCCTCTCACGGAAAGAAGCCGAGCCCCCTGGTATTCAGAATTATCGTCATGTGGTGGATTCCTTTCAAGCCCGATTTGAAGAAGCCATGGACGACGATTTTAATACCGCCCAAGCGTTAGGATATTTTTACGATCTCCAGAGAAATTTGAATGGTCTTTTGGATATTTCAAAAGGTAACCCTTCCCCGGAGACTCACTCCCTGTTGAAACAAGGCCTCGACCATTTCACCCAGCAAGGATGGGTATTCGGTCTGTTTCAGGAAAATCCTGAGCACTATCGAGATCACGAGAAAAAAGAAGGGTTGAAGAAACTGAACCTCACCGAAGAGGAAATTCTTCAAACCATTGTGGAGAGGAATCTGGCCAGGAAGGAGAAGAATTATAAAAGGGCCGACGAGATTCGAAATGATCTCCTTTCAAAAGGAATTGTTTTAGAGGATACCCCCAAGGGAACCATTTGGAAAGTCAAATAAATTGGACTTGGAATACTGGAATATGGGATGGACGATAAACCCAATATTCCATCTTTCCACTGGCCCGTCTTTCCCACAGTTAAGATTTCATTCCCTTTTCAACCACCGGATTAACAGGTTCACTTGCATCGTGAGATAGGAGACCATGACGATTAAAAATACAAGCAGAAATGTATTGGTATTTACATACCACAAGACATCCATGTTTCTCTCCTTTTCATTTTTAGGTTTAGTATGAAGGTGGCGTTGTTCTTTGTCAAGACCTTTTCCAACATCCCTGACGGATCATCGTATATTTAGGGAAAGATTGAGGATGACTTGACGTATATATTTCTCGCGTAAATATTTCTCCTTGTCGACCCGTTGCGTTTCTGGTATATATAGCCAAATATGTTGGCAAAAGTTCTTAGTAGTGCGGTGTTTGGAATTGATGCCTATGTGGTGGAGGTAGAGGTGGATATTGCCCAAGGCCTTCCCGCCTTTGCCACCGTCGGGCTGCCAGAGGGAGCCGTCAAAGAATCCAAGGATAGGGTTAAAGCGGCCATCAAAAATTGCGGTTATGACTTTCCCGTCAGACGAATCACCGTCAATCTTGCCCCTGCGGATATCAAAAAAGAAGGGGCCGCTTTTGACCTCCCAATGTCCATAGGGATTTTGGCTGCGACCGAGGTCGTTCAGAAAGGGAAGCTGAATCAATATTTCATTGTGGGTGAGCTTTCACTGGATGGACAGGTCAAACCCATCAAAGGAACACTCCCAATTGCAGTGGCCGCAAGGGATGGCGGATACCGAGGTCTCCTGCTACCGAGGGAAAATGCAAAAGAAGCAGCCGTTGTGAAAGGCATTGAAATTCTCCCGCTGGATACGCTCTCTGATTGTGTTCAATTTCTAAACGGAAACCTTCATATCGATCCGGTGACGGTCAATCTCGATGAGCTCTTCAAGACAGAAATGAATTATCCGGTCGATTTCAACGATGTGAAAGGCCAGGAACATGTGAAGCGTTGTCTGGAAGTCGCTGCAGCTGGAGGTCATAACGTAATTATGATCGGACCTCCTGGCTCTGGTAAAACCATGCTGGCCAAACGACTCCCAACTATTTTACCGGATATGAATTTTGAGGAAAGTCTTGAAACCACCAAAATTCACAGCGTGATGGGACTTATCCCCCCGAATAGTTCTCTTATCGTGACTCGCCCGTTTCGTAACCCTCACCATACCATCTCTGACGCAGGCCTCATTGGAGGAGGGCAGATCCCAAAGCCCGGAGAAGTCAGTCTTTCCCATAACGGAGTTCTTTTTCTGGACGAACTGCCCGAATTTAAAAAGAACGTCTTAGAGGTGATGCGGCAACCCTTAGAGGAAGAGAAGGTAACGATCTCCCGAGCCGCCACTTCTCTCACCTACCCGGCCCGATTTATGTTAGTCGCTGCCATGAACCCCTGCCCCTGCGGTTACTATAGTGACCCCAATAATGAATGCAGTTGTACCCTTCCCCAGATACAGCGCTATCGCTCCAAGATTTCAGGCCCCTTGATGGATCGGATTGATATTCATATCGAAGTCCCTGCGGTAAAGTATCGCGATTTGGCAAGCAGAGAAGCTGGAGAACTATCCAAGGAAATGAAGAAACGAATTGACTCAGCAAGAAAAATTCAGCTCAATCGATTTAAAGGGCTAAAGATCTATTGTAATGCTCAGATGACGAATCGCCATATTAAAAAGTTCTGTGAGATCGATGAGGCAAGCCAGAAGCTCTTGGAGACGGCCATCGATAAATTTGGCTTAAGCGCTCGGGCTTATACACGCATCCTAAAGGTGGCTCGCACCATTGCTGATCTTGAAAATCAAGTGAATATCCAACCGTCCCACCTCTCCGAAGCCATCCAATACCGTAGCTTAGATCGGAATTTGATGGCATAATTTATTGAAGGCATATTTATTTTTTAGACAAAACGAACTCCGCTCACCCTCCTCTGACTGATGAAGTAAGCATGCTGTCTTACTTCTAAAACCTATTCTAATTCATCGGGAAAGCAGAACTTAGATAGACGTCAAAAAGGCTAAAATTTAATTTTAAATGGACATCCTGTGGGCACTGTGAAGATATGATAATCAAAAAACCTTAATGGTCCCAACGGGATTCGAACCCGTGTTACCGACGTGAGAGGCCGGTGTCCTAGGCCACTAGACGATGGGACCCTTTGTAAACTAAATTTCAATAACCAAATATCAACTCCCAAATAATTTCCAATAACCCCCCACTATCACCCTCCCCTTTTCCCATGAAGGGAGAGGGAACTAAAATTTTGGTTATTGGTATTTGGTAATTATTTTTTATTGGGTGCTTGGATTTTGGTTATCCTAATTCCCTGTCCAAGGTAACTCACCCCCCCCTAAAAATCAAGCATTAATTATGGATCCATCCTTTTAATCGGAATTTTTACCCGCCTGCGCAGAATGCCCCGCGCGGAAGCATGGGGAGTTTCATTTTTCCCTTGTCTTTAAAAAAAATTGGAATTATATTGGGTTGGGTAGTCGTATGATTCCTATTCGAGATGCGATTCGATCAAGAACCTTTCCAGTCGTCAATATCCTCATCATTGTTATCAATGGACTTGCTTTTCTATGGCAGCTCGCTCAAGGTCCCCATTTAAAGGAGGCTCTTTACCTTTATGGAATTGTCCCCCTCCGGTACTCCGATCCAACCCTCGCCGCACACTTCACAGGATTCCAACAATATCTCCCTTTTTTAACATCCATGTTCCTCCACGGAGGATTTCTTCACATCATCATGAATATGTGGTTTCTGTATATCTTCGGAGATAACATCGAAGACAGGCTCGGCCACATTCGATATCTCGTTTTTTATCTTTTCTGCGGGGTCGCGGCTGGGGTCGTTCATCTCTTGACGAACTGGAGTTCCAATATCCCGACCATTGGAGCGAGCGGCGCCATTTCAGGGGTCATGGGAGCTTATCTACTCCTCTATCCCAGTTCGAGGATCTTGACCTTGATACCGATCTTTTTCTTTTTTCAATTCGTTGAACTTCCGGCCTTTATTTTTCTCGGCTATTGGCTCCTGATCCAATTATTTTCTGCAAGCCTCGCCCCAAAGAATGTTGGGGGGGTTGCCTTCTGGGCCCATGTCGGTGGTTTTGCAGCAGGTCTTTTCTTTATCAAAATATTCGATTGGATTCCCAGGACAGGATTAAGCGACGGACTCAGGCAATACACCGAACGTAAGAGAACCCCGCGTATTCAACCCCTCACCCCGCTCTCCATCCCAGACGAACTTGACCTTCAGGGGATGATCAATATCACCCCGAGGGAGGCCCGTTTGGGAACCCGGAAGATGATCTCCATCCCTCAAGGATTAAGAAAGAGAACTCTCATCGTCACCATCCCTCCTGGTGTGGAGGAGGGAACGCATTTACGTTTAAGAGGATTAGGTAAAAAAGGGAAAGATGGAGAACAAGGAGATCTTCTTCTGGACGTTCACCTGATCGATTAGCCTCACCAAAATTAGGAATGACCTGTGCTCTGATCAACCTTTTTTCCTGGAACCAAACGGATCTTTCTCGGACCTGCCCACCAGATACTGAGACAAGAAAAAAAGACGCCGATCATCATCATGGCAAAAATAGGGACATAACTTCCTAAATGGTCATAAAGAAATCCCGCAAACCAAGCTCCAAATGCCCCCCCTATTCCAACCACCATCATGAGCCATCCAAAAATTCCCCCATAGGCTTTCCCTTCAAAAAAGTCAGCCGTAATCAGCGGGGGAAGGGCTGCGGTGGAAGCATATCCCATACCAAAAAAAATTGGGAAAGAATAGGTCAAGACAGGCGAAGAAAACATACTATATAGAATGAGCGAAATCAATCCGAGTAGGGAGCAAATAGCCCCTAAGGTGTACGTCATCTCCCTTCCAATTTTATCTGACAACGTCCCCCATAGAATTTTACCTCCAAGGCTCACCATGCCTACAATACCGACGAGGTATGAAGCAAAAAGGGCCTCCACCCCATGGTCGACAAAAAAAGCGACCTGATGTGCAAAAACCGACTGAATGATAAAGCTACCTAAAAAGGCAGAGAAGGCAAGGAGCCAAAATTCCTTTGTGCCAAGGGCCTGCTTCACGGTCCAAGACCGTGAGGTCCATTGTTCGTTAACGATCAAGGGATCCTTCACATAGATGGATGGACTTTTTATCCCACCATAAGAGGAGATTCGTGGGGGAGGTCTCCTCAGTAAGACCATCATCATCGAAATGATAATTAGAGGAATAAAAATGGCCATCATTTGATAAGCCATGCGCCATCCCACCCACGTGATCAGAGATTGAATCAAAGGGACGCAGACTAAAATCCCGACTCCAATTCCAGAAGAAATAATCCCAAAAGGTAATCCCCTCTTCTCCTTAAACCACTGTTGGATGAGAGCCACATTGGGGACCCACCCACTGGTCCCTAAACCAATCGCTGTGATGAGGCTGAAGAAGATATAAAATTGCCACCAGGTTTTTGTTATGCTACACAGGGCGAGCCCAACCCCCAGAAGGAGCGAACCCACAAGGATCACCTTTTGTGGGCCAACGGAATACATTCTGTTTCCTGCGTAAGGACCAATTACCCCACTCAAAATAATGAAGATGGAAAAAGCCCCTGCCCCCACAGACCGACTCCATCCAAATTCTTTTAAGAGAGCAACAAAAAAGACAGAAAAAGAATACCAAACTCCATAGACGAGGGCGAGTGTGATAAAACTGAAGCCGACGATGAACCAACCCAAATGACGAGTGCTGTTTTTTCCCATTGAGGTGACACTACCTTGTTATCAAAAGTTATAAGAGGAAGAATGGGATGTCAATTGAAAAATCAAGTTGAAATCAGCCGTCAAAATTGTTACCTTTGATTTCGTGAGTGCTTGGGTAGGTAAAACAAGGGGGCGAAGATGGCAAATGGATGTCCTGATTCCATGAAAAATGTTCTCAATCTTTTTTTTGAGCCTCAAGGTGTGGCGGTGGTGGGGTCGCTGAGGGAAGGATATTTTGGCGGCTATGTGGTCATTAAAACCATGTTAAACGCTGGGTTTACGGGAAAAATCTATCCTGTAAATCCCTCCTATCAGGAAATCCATGGCTTAAAAGTTTTCCCATCCATTCAGCAAATCCCAGACCGAATCGATTTAGCCCTTATCATGATTAATCGCCGGACGGTTCCCACGGTCATGCGAGAATGCGTAGCCAAAGAGATTAAGGCAGTGATTGTGGTGGCAGATGGGTTCGCAGAAAGAGATGAAGAAGGGGCAGAGCTGCAAAAAGAAATTGTCAAGATTGGCCGAGAGGCAGGAATTCGGATACTTGGACCCAACACGGCAGGTGTTGTCAATTCAGCAAATGGCTTCATCCCAGATCCATACGAACCTGGATATAAGAAAGTAAAACCAGGGGCCGTAGCGATCTGTGCCCAAACAGGGATGATTAATCCCCAAGCCTTTCCCTATGCGGACCTTCACTATGGGGTGAGCAAGATATGCGATTATGGCAATAAATGTGATGTGGACGAATGTGATCTCCTTGAATATCTTGAAGGCGATTCAGCGACAAAGGTGATTACGATGTATCTCGAAGGCATTCAAGATGGCCAAAGGTTCTTGAACATTTCAAAAAGGGTGACGCCTAAAAAGCCCGTTCTTATTTTGAAGTCTGGCCGGACTAAAGAAGGGGCTAAAGTTTCTGCCTCCCATACAGGGGCGTTGGCCGGGGATGACCAGATTTTCAGCGCTGCCTGTAAACAATCGGGAATCCTCCGTATCGAAACATTTCGTCAGTTCTTTGAGTTACCAAAAATTTTCTCTCTTCAACCCTTGCCCAAGGGAAATCGTTTGGGGATCGTCACCTTTACAGGAGGAGTGGGAGTTTTAGCTATTGACGAGGGGACCCAATACGGTTTAACGGTTGCCAAACTTTCTCCTGAAATAGGAAATAGGTTAGATAATATTTTCCCCGGCCTTGGAAAAACGGTGGTGGATATTGGGCCACCCATGGCGGTGAATAATTACATGACGATTTATTCTGAAATTCTTCAAACGGTGATGCTGGATCAGAATATCGATTGCCTCTTCAATGTCATCTGGACCAGTCCGTTTGAAGCCTTCGTGGATGAATATTTAAAATTGTATAGTTCATTGCAGAGGGATGATCAAAAGACGATTGCCACCTGGGTCTATGGCCCGAGTCTCCCTCTCATCCGAAAATTATCCAATGGGTTGGAAGACCTGGGCTTTCCAGTATTCTCTGATCTTGAGACAGCCATACAAGCCCTCGGCATGGCTTACCAATATTCAACCTGGAAGAAGGGAGAAAAATGATGGGGAAGTTATCGATATACGATCAAGTCAAAAAAGAAGGTAGGTTCATTCTTACAGAATTTGAGTCCAAAAAGATCCTCAAACAGGCAGGTATTCCAGTCGTAGAAACAAAATTAGCCAAGAGCCAACAAGAGGCAATTGCCATCAGCCAGAAGATCGGTTTTCCAGTAGCATTAAAAATAGTTTCTCCAGATGTCATTCATAAAACCGACTCAGGGGGAGTCAGGCTTTCCCTCCAAAGCGTTGCTGAGGTGAAGAAGGCCTATGATGAAATTTTGAGAAAAGTCAAAAAAGAATATCCCAAGGCACTTATTCACGGAGTATCCATACAAAAAATGCTCCCAATCGGAACCGAGGTGATTATAGGAGTCAGTAAGGACCCACAATTTGGACCCGTCATCATGTTCGGCTTAGGGGGTATTTTTGTGGAATTGCTCAAAGATGTCTCTTTCCGAGTAATCCCAGTAGAACGAAACGATGCGCGAGAAATGATTAAAGAGATAAAAGGGTTTCCTTTATTGGAAGGCTATCGAGGGAAAAGCCCATCCGATATCTCTTCCTTGGTCAATCTCATTCTCAAACTCTCTCGATTCATCGAGGGAAACCCCCAAATTAAAGAGTTAGAATTGAACCCCATATTGGCTTACCCTAAAAGAGTAGTAGCAGTTGACGCCAGAATTATTTTGGAGGAAGATCAAGAGAAAACAAAGAGTTAAACAATGAGAGGTGATCACCTTTTTTCAAACAGTTTTAAATACTCCCCATACCCTTCTTTTTCTAAATCCTCTTTGGGGATGAATCGTAACGCTGCCGAATTAATGCAATATCGAAGACCGGTCGGTTTTGGCCCGTCCGGAAATACATGGCCGAGATGGGAATCGGCACCTTTGCTTCTCACTTCGACCCGCTTCATAAAAAAACGGTGATCTTCTTTTTCAACAAGACGATCCGGTTTAATGGGTTTTGTAAAACTGGGCCATCCTGTTCCAGAATCGAACTTATCGAGAGAACTGAATAGAGGCTCTCCAGAAACGACATCGACATAGATCCCCTCTCTTTTATTATCCCAGTATTCATTTTGAAAAGGGGGCTCTGTCCCATCCTCCTGGGTTACTTGATATTGTAAGGGAGAAAGCTTTTTTCTCAAAGCGGTATCGTCAGGCTTTTGGAAGATTTGTTCATTCTTGAGTTTTGGAGCTTTCTGGTCTTTTCCCCAAACCTTATCTAAAAATTGGTCACGCCCGGAACCATGTCTGTAATAATGATATGGGAGCGGTTGTTTTTCATAATAATCCTGGTGATAACCCTCTGCTTCATAAAATTTATTAAATTTGATGATCTCCGTTACCACAGGTTTATTAAACCTTCCAGATCGGTCTAATGCCTCCCTCGATTTCTCTGCCAATCTCTTTTGCTCTTCGTCATGGTAAAAAATAGCACTCCGGTATGGTGAACCTCGATCCACGAACTGTCCCTCTCCATCGGTTGGATCAATATGCTTCCAAAAGAAATCGAGCAACTCCTCATAAGATATTTTAGAGGGATCATAATAGACCTGAATAGCTTCCACATGCCCCGTCTTCCCTGAAGAGACCTCTTCATACGTGGGATTGTTTTGATTCCCACCCGTATATCCTGAAACGACCTTTACCACGCCAGGTAATTTTTCAAAATCTGCTTCCGTGCACCAAAAACATCCTCCTGCGAACGTGGCCTTTTTTAAGTTTATATCCTCTTGAGTCATCTCGTTTTTCATCCCTTTCTGAACCCTGTCGGACTGTTGACATCCGATGAAAAAAATCAGGCCCAATCCTAAATACAGAAGTAAAATCTTCATCAATTTCATAACATCTACCACCTTTATATACCCCATTGATATGGGGTAAATTATTACCTAACCTTATACAATATAAAATGATGATGGGTTGGTTGTTTGTCAAGAAAGAAGATGACAAAAGCACAAGGGGAAGTGATCGGATCGGAATAAGAAGAATTACGCCTCAATCAATGCAGGGTAGGTTAATTTGCGGCAGGGATCCATCGATTTTTTCTGAGAGTAGGAGAAAATCATTTTCCCCATAATATACATCAGGGCTACCATTCCGGTTCCTAATACAAATGTTAAAGCTATTGTCCCAATCCAAATTGTTCTCATACTTCTCTTTCTCCTAAAAAATTTTTATCCCTAATCTAAAATAGATATCCCCCGATTTCTCTTGGGTTGCCTTTATCACCCAAATCCGTTTAGATGGTTTTGGTAATGATGAGAGCAATTTCAATGCCAAAATCAATTTTTGTATAAAACCCTTTGATATGAATAAGTTTTTTTGAATTAAAAATTTTGTTCTAAAAAAGAAAAATGCCACTTTTTGGCTAAATAAAATAGAAATTATTGGTTAAGCAAATACTCTTAGTGTTAAACATCGATATCCTATGGCAAGATATGGTTCTTCCCATTGAAAGAAAATTTCTCTTATGATAGAAAATAGTGAAACCTCACTCAAAATGAAACGATAGGGTGTGGGCTCCTCATCATCTGATTCCTCACCCATAGAATTTCATACCAACTTGAGAGGAGATGGAGGTAAGTGAACATCATGGCTCAATCAGGCGCTCCACCTTCAACTGATTTTATTCGGGAAATCATTGATGAACACCTGAGAACCAATCGGTTTCAAGGACGTGTGGCAACCCGGTTTCCACCTGAACCGAATGGATACCTCCATATTGGACACGCCAAATCTGTCTGCCTCAATTTCGGCATCGCCACCCAGTATGGAGGGACATGTAATTTAAGGATGGACGATACAGATCCTGCTGGTGAATCTCTTGAATATGTCAAATCCATTATCAACGATGTCCGCTGGTTAGGGTTTGATTGGGGAGATCGCCTCTTTTATGCCTCTGACTATTTTGAGCAACTCTACCAATTTGCGATTCAACTAATTAAAGCGGGCAAGGCTTATGTCTGCAGTTTAAGTGCAGATGAAATCAGAGAACAACGGGGCACCTTGACCGAACCTGGCCAAGAAAGCCCTTATCGGAATCGTTCCATTGAAGAGAACTTAGATTTATTTGCCCGAATGCGGGCAGGCGAATTCGAGGACGGTGCCCATGTCCTTCGTGCAAAAATTGACATGACTTCGCCAAACATCACGATGCGAGATCCGGTTCTCTACCGCATCAAACGAGCGACTCATTACCGGACCGGTACAAAATGGTGCCTCTATCCGATGTACGACTTTGCCCATTGTCTTTCGGATTCCATCGAAAAAATCACCCATTCGATTTGTACACTGGAATTTGAGAATAACCGTCCCCTTTATGATTGGATTTTGGACGAACTGAACGTAGAAAGTCATCCCCAGCAGATTGAATTTGCTCGTCTCAATCTCAGCTATACGATCCTCAGCAAGCGGAGATTGATCGAACTGGTCCAAAGAGGATATGTCAGCGGATGGGACGATCCACGAATGCCCACTATTGCCGGCATGAGAAGACGAGGTTACACGCCGGAGGCGATCCGAAACTTTTGTGCGCGGATTGGGGTCGCTAAGAATGACAGTATCATTGATATGGATCTGCTCGAAAATTGCGTGCGGGATGATCTGAATGAAAAGGCTCCACGAGTCATGGCTGTCCTCCATCCATTACGGGTCGTGATCGAAAATTATCCCGAAGGCCAGACAGAGGAATTGGATTGTCCCTATCATCCTCAGAATCCAAGAATGGGCTCCCGTAAAATTTCTTTCTCACGGATTCTGTACATCGAAAAAGAGGATTTCCTTGAAAACCCACCTAAAAAGTTTTACAGGCTGGCTCCGGGAAGAGAAGTTCGTCTTCGGTATGGGTATTTTATAAAATGTATGAACGTCGTTAAGGATTCCAAGACAGGCGAAGTCATCGAATTGCACTGCACTTATGATCCAAAGACCCGGAGCGGTTTTGCTCCCGATGGCCGGAAGGTGGATGCAACGATCCACTGGGTATCGGCAGAACACTCATTGCCTGCTGAGGTAAGATTGTATGACCGTCTCTTTCGGATTGCCAACCCCATGGCAGGAGGAGATGATTTCACAAAATATTTAAATCCAAAATCGCTGGAAATTCTGTCTTCATGCTATGTGGAACCCAGCCTGAAAGAAGCAACTCCTAAAACTCGATTTCAATTCGAAAGAATTGGCTATTTCTGTA
>JACAEV010000026.1 GCA_013388645.1 Syntrophaceae bacterium
GTTAGGGTTAATGCAATGCCGATCAATTGATGGGCAACCAATTTTTCCCCCAGGACGGTGATCGCAAAAAGGATGGAAAGAAGAGGGTAGGTGGAGCTGATGGAAGTACTTTGGGTGACACTGATAAAACGAAAACTGCTGTAATAGAAAGTCCTTCCCAAGAAATAGTTTAACAAACCTGCTACCATGAAATAAAAATAGACGGATTCTGAAATCTCAAAGAAGGCAGAGAACCCTTTTCCGATACCACTTCCGATAAAAAGGAGGAGTACTAAAAAATTGATGAGCAAAGTCATCAGAATGGCCGAGTAGAGAGGCATATCCCTCATTGCTATTTTGAGGAAAATGGATTGAACGCCCCAGGCCATCGCACATAAGATGGAGAGCAGAATACTGAGGTCCATATCTACCGCCCATCATTCATCCTATTCCTCTCAACCTCCTCGTCTTTTCCATATCGACTTCGAGGGTTTTTGGATCGATGACCACTCCATAATCCTCTTTTGCTTTTTCAATGGAGACGAAGCCATTCCGCACATCTTTGAGTATCCTCTCTATGAGTCTTTTGAGGGGATCACCGTATCCTCCCCCTCCTCCAGCGATCTCATGGAAGATGGTTCCCTTGGGAATTCCCCTGATCACCTCTTTTGATTTTGGAGTATAAATTTGTCCATCCGGATAGATCAATTCGAGTTTATTCAGTGAACCTTTCTTCCCTCCGAATAGGCCAAAGGCTCTTGCTTCCTCATCCACTCCATCCCCAAAGGTCACTCCAGTTACCTCTTCCCCATAGATTTTAAAAATGGTTTCAACGCCCAAACCTCCTCTCCATTGTCCGGCTCCAGCAGAATCGGTCACATACTCGTGTTTCATGAGAAGATGCGGAGTGGTGAGTTCGAACATCTCCGGATCCTGTGCCAAGATACCTCCTGCGCAATTGATTAAACCAATATGGTCATATCCATCCACTCCATGAATCGCTCCGGATCCCCCCTTCAAGGCGTTGAAGAGGATATCGACATAGGGGGTGTTCTTTCTTGTGTCTTTTCCTGAGATCGCAAAGGCCAGCATTCGGTTCCATCCTGCGGTGACCCTTTGCGGAAGGGCCTTTGAGAGGGCTTTAAGAATCGCATCGGCATGAGGACCGGTAATGCTATTGCCAAAAGTTGAGGCACCTGGAAACCTCACATTTAAGAATGTTCCCTCCGGAATGTGAATGTGAATGGGTCGGATGATTCCCTCATTGTGGGGGATCTCCGGATTGACCAACATGAGGAATGTTAAGATGATAGCGGAGACGCTTGCTCCGTAAGGGGCGTTGACAAAACCTTCTGTTTGGGGATCCGTCCCCGTATAATCGAAAGAGATATCACTTCCTTTCACCTCAATCGTCAGATTGATTTTGAAACGAGATCCTTCGCGAAAACCATCATAATAGACATAGCTTTGTCCATGGTAGATTCCATCTGGGATGGCCTCGATCTCCCTTCTCATCATCTTTTCCGTAGATTGAAAGAGGTATTCAATATGGGAGTGAAAGACCTCCTTTCCATGGCGCTCAAGAAGGGAGAGAATTCCCCTTTCTCCAACCACGCATCCCCCCATCTCTGCGCGAATATCTTCTTCGACAATATTGTATCGGATGTTGGCAAAAATGAGATTCCACAGATCCTTTCGGAGAATACCCTTCTCATAGATTTTGACAGGGGGTATTCTTAAACCTTCTTGCCAAACTTCTCGTGCCTGAGGATTATATCCTCCGGGGACCGCCCCTCCCACATCCGCTTGATGGCCCTTACATGCCGCCCAAGCTGTCAATTCTCCTTGATAAAAAATAGGTCTGAAGACGGCAATATCGGCGAGTTGATTTCCTTTAGTGAAGACGTCGTTATGAAGGATGACGTCCCCTGGATAGATTTCGTCTCCAAAATATTCAACGATATATTGGCAGACCGGTTGAAGGGCAAAGGCAAGGACGGGGATATATTCCGTTTGCTCAAGCATGCGACCTTTTGCATCATAAAGACCTGTCACAAAATCCCTTGCTTCGTTCAAAATCGGGGAGCGGGTCGTTCGAAGAAGGGTAAGGCCCATTTCTTCAGTAATGGATTTAAACCTCCGCTGCAGGACAGAGACGAGGATCTGATCAATGTTCGAACTTTTTTTTCTTTTTTTTACTTTCAATTTTTATTATCCTTTTCCGTGACGATCTCGATTAATTTCACTTTTCCTGTTGCTCCTGTTTCAATGGGGATGGACCCATAGGGTACCAACTCAATGTCAGGGGTGACTCTGAGATGATCCCTTATATATCGCTTTAACTCTTCCTTCAGGGCGACTTTTTCCTCTTGGCAAAGAGTTGAATCACACTCAACCCTCAACTTAAGGGGAGGCTTGACGAGAGGCGGAGGCTGATCCAATAAAATCTTCAGCATGCCCGTGGTTTTTGGATAGTGATGGGCGATTGCATCCTTAATCGCCGCGGGATAAAGATTCACCCCCTTCACGATCAGCATGTCATCGCCTCGGCCTAAAATCTTGAATCGGATTCCAGGGAAACCACATTCACAGGGTTTCGTAAAGATTTGGAGCATATCTCCCAAAACATATCGAAGGAACGGCCCTCCTTCCCAGCCAATAAAGGTGAAAACCATTTCTCCGATAGCGCCGTCCACCGTCTCAATTGGTTTTTTTGTTTCGGGATCGATCAATTCGAGAATGCAGTGATCCGGAGAAATAAAATGCATGCCACGATACTCCTCCTCTCCACAGCAGATCCCATGGAAGGCATGGCCTCCCCCTGTATGGTCGAATACCCTCGCATTAAAGCCCTTCCGGAGTTTCTCTCTGACCGATGGAATACCTCCACCCGGTTCGGCAGCGCAAAAAAACCATCGTATTCCCAAATCTTTTGCTTCTTTCCCTATTAAGGAGGGTGCCTTTTCAATCAGATATTCTCCAAAGGAGGGAGTCGCGATGATGGCATGGGGTTTTGTCAGGGAGAGGAAATCGATGATTCGCTTCGTCCCACCTTCCATTCCAACGGGCACACAGCAAAGGCCCATGGCTTGAATTCCATCAGAGAGGGGAAGTCCGCCCGTAAACATACTGAGGGAGAGAGCCTGAAGTACAATGTGTCCTGGCCTGAGACCCGCCCTCCAATATTTCCGAGAATGCATCTCGTTTAACACGTTGACATCATGTTTGGTCAATGTATAAAGGGTGGGAACCCCAGTGGTGCCTGATGTAGAACTGATTCGGACAATCTTCTCCATGGGAGCACACGTGATGAGTCCATAAGGGTGACCAAACCGTTCAATCGATTCCTGTTGGGCCCGACGATGTTCATCCTTGGTCGTAAGAGGAATTTTCTGAAAATCTTCAAAGGATCGAATATCCCTTGGGGTGAGCCCTGCCTCCTTAAATTTTTCTTGATAGAAAAGGGAGTTTTCATAGTCATATTTAAGTTGTCTTTTGAGTCTCCTCCACTGAAGGACTTTCATTTCCCCTTCTGCCATGGCTTCAATCTTTTCGTTCCAGAGCTTTCGTTCTTTCCAGGATTTATTCATTTTCTGGTTTTACCTCTAAGATTTCGATTCGCTCTTTGGTGGAATGAGGGGGAATGAAGAAGGCGATCCTTCCATGCACTCCTCTTCTCGGAAAACCTTGTATCAGCTCAAATCCTTTTTCTCTCATTTTTTCCAATGTTTTATCAAAGGCCTCCACCTCATAACAGATGTGATTCAGACCTAACTGATCCGCTCTGAGAGATTTGGCAATGGGGAGCTCAGGATCTCCATACTCGAGAAGCTCGATCTCCAGATCACCCATTTTTAAAACACCGATCTTCAATTGGACATCTGGAATCTCCATCATTCTTTCGAGTTTTATTCCGAGAACGTTGGCATAGGTGTTTAAGGCTTTTTGGATGTCCTGGACCACGATCCCGATGTGGTTTATTTTCTTAAGCATCTCATCACCCTTTTCGCATGAGTTCAGGCAAAAGGAGTGCAATATCAGGAAAGACCATAATTAAGATGAGCGTCGCTGCTTCGCAAAAAAGGAAGGGAAGGGCGGAGCGAACGATTTCGGCCATCGGCGTGGAAGGTTGCATCCCCTTCATCACAAACAATTGGAGACCAAAAGGAGGCGTGAGATTGCCCATGTCCATATTAATGAGTGTCATGGCAGCCACCCATAACGGATTAAATCCCAACGCTTTAATCATCGGCATATAGATTGGGACAGCGATCACCGCAATGGAGAGGTTATCCATAAAACAACCGAGGAAGATAATGGTGATCTGCATACTGATCAATATCAGGATGGGAGGCATTTTCAGTTTCACCACTGATTGGATGAGCCCGCTGCTTGCTCCCGAGAAAGCTAAAATCTGACTAAAGATCATCGACACCATTCCCACCTCCGCCCTGCAATCTCCTTTGCCTTAGGAGGGGACCCCTATTGGACCACTCTACTTTTAAACTCGTTTTCCCTTGACTTGAGAACCATGGTATAGGATCCATAGGCGTCACAGATGACTGAAAATTCAGGGCTCACAAAGGTCGTCGTGTTCACCTGCTCAATGATAGCCGGCCCTTCGATCTCGTGACCGTACCGGAGCTGATCCCCATCATAAACCGGAACCGCCTGAAAGGTCTTTTTGTCGGGGAGGTAAACCCGCCTCTTTTTTTTGAAAGCCTTGGAAGGATCTGGACCCCTATATTTCATCTTTAAAAATTTCGGTTTATCTGTCACTCCGATACATTTGAGCCTTAGATTGATCACCTCGATCGGGGTTCCCACTTCTTCCAGGGAATAACCATAGAGCCGATTGTGCTCAGGATGAAACTTATTTGCGATGGAGGTCCGTTTCCCTTTGAAGATATCCTCTCGGGTGATGATCACATTGACTTCGTGATATTGTTTGATATATCGCATGTCGATGGAGTAGATCATTTTGATTTGATCTTTTGGGATATGTTCGCTCTTCAGCAGGAGCCTCCCTTCTTGCTCCATCTCTTCGAACAAGGATTGAAATTTTTTCAGATTCAAATCCTCGAGAAAGATCGGGTAAGTTCGAACAAAGTTATGCTGAAGGTCACTCATCAACATCCCCGCCGCGCAAAAGATAGAAGATTCTCTTGGAATGATCATGACAGGGATCTCCAACTCCAATGCGATCATGCAGGCATGGTTAGGACCCGCTCCCCCCGCCACCACCAAAGGGAAATCCCTTGGATCCTGCCCTTTTTTTACAGAGACCTCTCTCACGCCAGCGGCCATATTGACATTGATGACATGGTACATTCCAGCCGCTGCTTCAATGACATCTAACTTCAGTTTTTCAGCAATATGGGTCTGGATGGATTGAATTGCCTTCTCCTCGTTGAGAGGGATTTTCCCTCCTGCAAAATAATCTTTATCCAGATAACCGAGAAGCAGATCGGCGTCCGTACAGGTTGGGAGTTCGCCTCCGAGGTCGTAACAGACAGGCCCTGGTTTGGCGCCTGCACTGTGGGGACCCATTCTGAGGAGGCCCCCTTCGTCAATCCATCCAATAGAGCCTCCCCCTGCTCCAATGGTAACGATGTTGAGCATGGGAAGGGCGAGACGTAATCGATTGATTTCTCCTTCGGTAGTGACCAATGGGGTTTGGTTCTTGATCAGAGCTGCATCGAAGCTCGTTCCCCCCATGTCGACTGTAATACAATCCTTATATCCTTGAATGGCTGTGTAAGCGATACCGGCGATTGGGCCTCCTGCCGGACCTGAAAGAAGGGTCACTGCAGCATGATCGATCGCAATCTCAGGAGAAACTACCCCCCCATTGGACTGCATGATGAGTAACACTCCCCGAAAACCGATTTCTTTAAGACGTCGGATGAGATTGGTCAGGTAGTTCATAAGGATCGGTCCGACATAAGAGTTGAGGACGGTGGTAGAAATTCGATCATAAAAGCGAATCGATGGGAGAAGGGTGCTTGAGACAGTGAGATAAGCATTCGGCATTTTTTCTCGAACGATCGCTGCAGCCACCTCTTCATGTTCTTTGTTGGCAAAGGAATTCATAAAGCAGATGGCGACGGCATCGACCTCTTCCGCATTAAAGCGGTCCACCGCATCATGAACATCCTGTTTCTTGATGGAAGTGAGAATTTCCCCCCTATAATCGCACCGTTCCTCCACAGGATAACGGAGAAATCGAGGAACTAAAGGTTCGACATTGGTATAGCGGTTATTATATTGTTCCTCACGGACTCCCCTCCTCATCTCCAGGGCATCCCGAATTCCTTTGGTGGTCAATAGTCCGGTCTTTGCCCCTCGATAGGTGAGGACGGCATTCGTCGTAACCGTTGTTCCATGGACGATGGTTTCTACCTCTTTTATAAATTTTGGGAGAGGGAGATTTCGGTCTCTCGACATCTCCTCCAAACCCTTCATCAAACCAATGGAGGGGTCCTCTGGAGTTGAGAGAACTTTATAGATTTGAGCTGTTTCGTCCTCGTGGGTGAGAAGAAAGTCGGTAAACGTGCCACCTACATCGATTCCGATCTTGAATCCCATCGTTCATTCCGATTTATTCAATCAGGGAAAGAGTGTGGCGTGAATCACTGAATCAATATTATTTCCATGGCCTCTTTTTTATGAGGGATATCATCGCTTTAATTTCTGTCTTGATGGTCCTTAGATGTCATGATGGTGGTTTTTAAAAATTCTCTCAACTTCTTCGTCTCTTGCTCATCCACTTGGAGAGTTTGAGGGTGAATCACCACCCCATAATCCTCCTTTGCTTTTTCGAGGCTGACATATCCTTCGAGCACATCCCTGACAATCATCTCAGGCTCACGCTCAAGTGGATTTCCATTGCCTCCTCCTCCAGCCGCATCAATCGTCACCACATCTCCGGGTTTCAATTGTGTTAATCCAAACGGATTTCCAGGAACTCCATTTACCAAGAATTGAGCCTTTGCTCCAGGTTTACCACCGAAAAGACCTTCTGGGGGATAAAGATGCCTTCCGGCTTGGATGCCAAGATTAACGGGCGGGAGGGGAGCATAATGGTCATCGGGTATTCTAAAAACTTCTCGTTGACCAAGACCTCCCTTCATCCTTCCAGGTCCTCCAGAATCCGTGAGGAGTTCTCTTTTTTCGACCAGGAGGGGCGTGTCACTTTCAAAGATCTCAACGGGTGTGTTGGCTCCATTGGCCGGGAAAATATAAACATAATTACCATCATTGATGGAACTGGCCCCCATCCCCCCCCCTCGGATGATGACAGAATGCCAGGGCTTTGCATCATTCCTTCTTCCGTAAAAAACATTCATCTGCGCCGGGGTGCCTCCACTTGCGGCAATCACCTTGTTGGAGGCCACTCCAGATAGGGCTCGGTAGATGATCTCTGTGATGAAATGGCCGATGACCAACCGAGCAGCGACAGCTGCAGGAAATTTGCAGTTGACCACACTTCCCTCAGGGGCCTTCATTTTGATCGGCCTTGCGCAGCCTTCATTATTCGGGATATCCGGACCAAACATGCTCTTCATCGCCATGAAGACATAGGCATAGGTAAAGTTATAGACGACATTGCCCCCCCAATTGACCTGAGGGGAAGATCCATCCAAGTCGACAAGGAGATCACTCCCTTTTACCTCGACCGCCGCTTTAATAACCACATCCTGTTGACCCTTCATTTGTTCGATGACCCCTTCGGCTCGGTAAACGCCATCCGGGATTTTTTCGATCTCCTCCCTCATGCTTTTTTCTGTCCGATCGATAATTTGGTCTGCCAGATCATCAAGATTCTCTAAATCATTTTCTTTGAGCATCTGACTTATCTTTTCCGCGCAGACATGATTGGCGGCGATCTGAGAACGGATATCTCCGACCACCTCATCAGGGGTCCGGACGTTCCAACGGATCATCTCCATCACAGACTGATTGAGCTCCCCTCCGTCATAGAGTTTAACGAAAGGAATGAAGAGTCCTTCTTCAAAGACATCATGGTTATCTGAGGAGACCCGCCCCCCAATATCCGAGTGATGGAAGACGCAGGCAGTGAAAGCCACTACTTTATTTTTGTAGAAGATTGGACTCAAGACACACACATCGTTGAGATGACCCGCCAGAGCCCAGGGGTCATTGGTAATGAAGATATCGCCCGGTTTATACATTTTTAAAGGAAATTTAGTGATGAGATTTTTAACGCCCAGGGCCATGGCTCCCGATTGCCCGGGTGTTGCAAATGAACCTTGGGCAAGTTCTCGCCCCTTCTGATCCGTGAACATACAGGTGTAGTCATGGGCATCTCTCAACAGACTTGAGAAGGCGGTTCGGGCCACCGAACTATCCGATTCATCCACAATGGAAATCAATCTTCGCCAGAGTATTTCTAAGGTGATGGGGTCAAATTTACGTCTTTTTTGTCCCATTTCATGCCTCCCTAAAAAATACGAATGAACCGAATGAGAACGAATCTACCGAATCACGTGATTGGGGGATATTCGTTTTCATTCGTCTTATTTGCCTTTAATATCAATCCATAGAAATCCAAAATCATCAACGAAGACCGAGGCGTCCTCGCCCACGATGACCGTCGATTCCTTTTCTTCAATAATAGCGGGGCCTTTGAATTTCGTATTGGGAGAAAGGTGATAACGATCATAGACCGTATAGGGGATGAAATCCTTTGCCAAAGGAGAGTAAGCCCTGCGTTTTCCTTTGATTGCCTGGTGGAGGGATTTCCCCTTTTTATCAATTTTTGGAAAATGGATCAGTCGTTCCGGGAGACTTGCCCTGACTTTAAAATTGATGAATTCGACCTCGGAGTCAGGGTAGGTCCTCCCATATAACTTTTCATAGACTTCATCGTAGCGTCGGCGGACCTCGTCCTTCTTCATTTTTGTAAAATCTCTTCCGGCGAACGGGACATTGGTCTCTGATCCCTGGCCGACAAACCGCATATCCAGGGACCTTTCGATTTTAATATGTTTTTCTGTTGCCTCTTTTTTTAATATGTTGATTGCCTCTGTTTCGAGGTCCTTGAAGATCCTTTCTATTTCATTAAAGTCAGCAGCGCCCAGAGACACCTTGTGACTTCTGAGAAGGTCAAAGGCTCGAGGGGCAGTGAAAAAACCAAGGGCAGAGCCCACCCCGGCATTCGGTGGGACAAGCAATCGAGGCGCTCCCAGTTTTTTGCACAAGCCATAGGCATGGACCGGCCCCGCTCCTCCGAAGGCCACAATGGTCACAATTTTGGGATTTCCTCCTTTTTCAGCAATATGAGTTTTAGCTGCAGCCGCCATCGTCTCATTGATGAGGTCATGGATTCCCCAAACAGCGTGAATGAATGAGACCCCCAGAGGTCTGGCAATCTTCTCTTCCACACCCCGTCTGGCTGCCTCCTTAATCAGTTTCATCTCTCCTCCAAGAAAATAATTCTCATCCAGATAGCCCAACAAAAGATCCGCATCGGTCACGCAGGGATCTGTGCCTCCTATCCCATAACAGATGGGTCCAGGGTCTGCCCCAGAGCTTTCCGGTCCCACCTGAAGCGTTCCCATTCGGCTGACCTTTGCGATACTTCCACCTCCTGCGCCGATTTCCATTAAATCCACCACGGGTACCTGAATGGTGAGGCCACTCCCTTTCATGAACCTCTGAACACGGCCGACTTCAAAAGTCGGGACCACTCCGGCTACTCCTTTTTGGATTAAGCATGACTTGGCGGTCGTGCCCCCCATATCGAAACAGAACATTTCTGAAATATTAAAGAGCTTGCCGTAGTATTGACCTGCAATGACCGCTGCAGTGGGGCCCGACTCAATAATTCTTACTGGGAACTCAGCCGCTGTTTCCACCGAAGTCACTCCTCCGCTTGAAAGCATGATGAAAAGCTTTCCCTTAAAACCTATGGATTCTAACCTTCCTGCTAATCTGGAAAGATATCGACCGGTCAGGGGTTTCACATAGGCATTGGTCGCGGTCGTGCTGGTTCTCTCATATTCCTTGATCTGAGGCAAAACCCGATAGGATATGGAGATGGATACTCCAGGAGCTTCTTTTTCGATGATCTCCTTGAGCATCAGCTCATGTGTCGGATTTTCAAAAGAGTTGATCAGACAGACGGCGATCGATTCAACGCCCAACTGAAGAAGCGTGCGGACCACTTTCCTTGCCTCTTCAGGGTCTAGGGGTTTGAGGATGGTCCCATCACTTCGAATCCTCTCGTCTACTTCGAAACGAAGGTGCCTTGGAATCAGGGGCTTAGGAAATTCAGCAAATACGTCATAAGGGGCATAACGAATGCCTCTTCCAATCTCTAAGACGTCTCTGAAGCCTTTGGTGGTGATGAGGCCAGTTTTAGCACCCTTTCGTTCGATAATCGAGTTAATCACTAATGTTGTCCCATGGATGACCTCATCCATTTTTTCAACGAAACCAGGCGTATTTTTTTCCATCTCTCGGATGCCATGCTCAACCGCATCAGAGGGGTCTTTAGGAGTGGTCAGGCACTTATAAATTTTTAATTCACCTGTCCGATCATTGAGGAGAACAAAATCGGTGAATGTGCCGCCAATATCACAGCCTAATCGATAAAACTTTTCAACCATGGACTCCTCCATTTAGTTCGGAGTCATTAATTCGTAGTCGGAGTTTTCTTATTTAAATCTCCGAACTCTGAACTCCGAACTCATAACTTGTTTTGATGCCACTCTTTCAAAACAAACTTCTGAATCTTGCCACTTGCTGTTTTTGGGAGTTCTTCAATAAATTCGATGTATTTAGGAATTTTGTATTTGGCTACTTTCCCCTTTAAGAATTCGAAGACTTCACCATTGTTCATGGTCTCCCCCGTCTTGAGGACAATAAAGGCTTTCCCCACTTCCCCCCATCTCTCGTCTGGAACTCCGACGATTCCGGCATCAAAGATCTTTGGGTGGGCATGGAGGACCTTTTCCACCTCGGCTGGGTAGACATTTTCTCCTCCGCTGATATACATATCCTTTTCTCGGTCTACAATATAAACATATCCTTCATCATCCGTTCTGGCTAAGTCCCCTGTGTAGAGCCACCCCTCTCGAATAGTCTCAGCGGTTAAGTCCGGACGGTTCCAATAACCGCTCATCAGGGTGGGCCCTCTAATGATGATTTCGCCAACTTCTCCTGGACTCACCTCTTTCCCGTTCTTATCCACAATTCTTACTTCGCCATGAAAGACGGGAAGTCCCACCGATCCAATTTTTAAGATCGCATCTTCGGGGGAAAGAAACGTAATTGTGGAGGCTTCCGTCTGACCGAAAATTTGAGAGATGATGATCCCCTTTCGATAATATTCCCTCAACATTGTTTTTGGAACCCGTTCGCCTCCCGTAAAATAATAACGGACCGAACTCAGGTCATACTGTCTCAAATCGCACTCCATCAGGATGAATTGGTAAACCGTCGCAGGCAATTCCAGCAAGGTCACTCGATACTTTTGAATGGTTTCTAAAATTTCATAAGGTCGAAATCTTTTCTTCAAAATGAGGGTTCCACCTTTATAAAGAATCGGTGCGGCTTCAACGAGAAGTCCTCCAGAGTGGAACATCGGTCTGGAAACAATCATGATATCCTTAGAAGTGAGGTTATAAAAGATATCCGCATTCAACGCATTAAAGAAAGTTTTTCGATGAGAGAGGATTGCCCCTTTCGGAATCCCTGTTGTTCCTGAGGTATACATGAGGATATGGGGGTCTTCGTCTCCAGCGGGAACCAGAGGGGAAGGGTCTTGGACGGGACATTCTGAAAGCCCCCTTTCATACTCCTTGGCCCAATCGGGGCAAGCAGTTCCAATACTCACGTAATCGCCATTGGAAAGATTTAGATTGGGACGAATGAAAGCGACCCGATCCACAAACTCATCGTCAAAGATGAGCATTCTCGAACCACTATCCTTGATGATAAATTCGAGTTCGGGCCCAGCCAATCGCCAGTTAAGGGGAACAAGAATGGCACCTATTTTTGAGAGGGCGAAGAAGATTTCAAAATATTGATAGCAATTATAGAGAAGGACAGAGACCCGGTCTCCTTTTCGGATCCCAAGCTGAAGAAGAAAATGGCAGAGTTGATTAGTCCGTTGGTTCACCTCCTGGTAGGTAAAGGGACGATCTTCAAAAATGAGAGCCCGTTTGTTAGGTTGAAGAAAGCTCCATTTTTTTATCCAGTCACCGATATTGATCATGAAACCCTTCAGATATGGAATCCTGGAATATTGGAAAAGTGGAATAGCGGAAAATATCCAAAGCCATTTCCAAACCCATTATTCCATCATTCCAGCATTCCAATCGTCTTATTCCCTTTCGTTTAACGATGCACAAATTGTGCGTTGACCTTGGCTCCGTTCTTAAGAAAATTCTCTATCCCTATTTTCATATCTTCGGTTAGCAAACACTCTCCAAATAGCTTTGCCTCTAATTTTAATCCTTCTTCGAGAGTCATCTTCGCCCCTTCCAAAGCTGCTCTTTGAAGCAAGGAATCGATCTTCCGGCTCAGATGACCGATATCGACCTCGGGGAGTTTTGAGGGAATAGGAATCGGACCCTTTGGAATGGCAGGGGGCTGGACCTTCTTCTCAATGATATTATGAACCCATTCGATTGCTTTGGCCATGAGATCGCCTTCCACTTCTTCCTGGATCAAGCCAAACTCTTTAGCCTGTGTCGAGGAAATGGGATTGGCATTTCGCAGCATGACCCAAGCTCTCTCCATCCCGATCAACCTTGGAAGCCTCTGTGTTCCACCATTTCCAGGGATGATGCCGAGCCGGGGTTCGGGTTGGGAGACAAAAACTTTCTGTCCCTTGGTGGCGATCCGAGCGGTGCAAGCCATGGCCATTTCATTTCCCCCTCCAAAAGCCAGCCCGTTCATGGCGCAGACGACCGGTTTTCCAAGGTTTTCGATCAGATTTAGTACAGCCATGCTTTTCAGGCAGAAAGCCTCTGCCTCCTCAGGAGTCTTTTGAGCAGCCAACATTCCAATATCCGCTCCTGAGACAAAAGCCCTTGTGCCAAACCCTGTCAGAATTGCCCCCTTGATTTTAGGATCTTTTTGGATATCCAAAACAATTTCCCTCAGTTGTTCAAAGACCTCTCCATTCAAAGCATTGAGGACCTTGGGTCTGCGAATCTTCACGATGGCCACCTCTCCTTTGTCCTCTCTGAAGACCACCGGGATCTTCCATGGCTGTCCTGAAGCCGCTTGTTTTTTCAACAGGTCATCTACCTTGAACCCAGGATTTTCTTTGGCGTAGGCCTCAACGAGTTCGAGGGCTTTCTTTACTCCCATTTTGTTCATCATGGCAAAAGGTGTATTTAAAACCAGCCCCACATCCATGGCTAACTCGAGATCGCCAATATTGGAGATACCGCTTCCGACGATCTCACAAATCATTCCGAAATAGGCGCCAATGACTCTACTTGAAACAGCTTCATAGGTTTCGGGAGTAAATTCGACTTTTTCGCCTTTTCCTGCTGTTTCCCAGGGTTTCCCAGACTTCACCTGATCGTCCAAAATCTTTGGCGATTGATACCAGGGCATGATCTTTGTATGCATCTCATTGAGACCGTGTTGGGTAATCGGATTTCCACCCGCAAGGTTATGGGCGGTAAAAGGGCCCACGCCCATGCCCAGGGCTTTTTGAACGATGGCATCTGCCTGTTTGACCGTGGCCAGTCCCTTTTCAACAGTTAATGCTGTCGCTTCAAAGAGTCCCTCAAAGATGGGATCGACGGCATAGCCGTAACGACTCTTTACTTTGATCGGGGCTTTTCCAATGAATTCGTATAATTTCATGAGATATTCGATCAACGTAGGGTCGGTATCTTTCCCGGGAACAATTTCAACCAAGATGTTTCTCTCTGCGGGATAGAAATAATGAATGACTAAGCAACGACTCTTGTCATTCATTTTTTGGAAAATGACCTCCGGTTCCATATGTGAAGAATTGGAAGCAAAGATTGCACTGCCAGGGCAGGTAGACTGACACTGGTCAAAGATTTTATGCTTGACGTCCTCTCTTTCAAAAGCGGCTTCGATCACAAAATCAGCATCGGCAATCTTCCCGTAATCGGTGGTAAAGAGCATGTTTTTGAAGATGGCATCGGCCACCTCTTTTTTGAAAATTCCTTTTTCGGCCGCCTTGGCCATTTTAGATTCGGCCTTCTTCGAACCCGCTTCCAGCGCCGCCTGAATAATATCGACGATGACGACAGGGACGCCGTAAACATAAAGATTTTGACTGAAATGAAGAGCAATATCGGGACCGATGTTTCCTGAACCAATGACGCCAATCTTGTGAATGCTTCGACCAAACATTGTAAACGCCATAATTCCCTCCCTTTAATTGAAAGATGTAAGTCGTAAAACGTGAAGGGCAAAGCGTAAACACCTTACCCCTTACTTCTCACCCTTTAGGTTTTTTTAGAAGATGGATGGTTCTTTGAATTCTCCGAATACCTCTTTAAATACCTTCGTCATCTCACCCACGGTGGCATAGGCCTTACAACATTCGAGGAGGTAGGGCATGATATTTTTTTCAGCCCTTGCAGCACTTTCAAGATCTTTCAATAATTGGACGACTTTCCGATTATCCCTTTCCCGTTTGACCTCCTGAAGGCGTTGAATCTGCTCCTCAACCGATTCCTGGCGGTATTCATGGAGTTCGACCTCCATCTCTTCCCCTTCAGTATACTTGTTCACCCCCACCTTGATCAATTCCCCTTTTTGAACTCCTTTCTCAAATTCATAAGCCTGCCTGGCCACTTCCTTTTGTACATAGCCGGACTCGACGGCCTTGATCATTCCGCCCAGGTTATCGATTTTTTTCATCTCTTCGACGATCTTTTGTTCCATTTGTTTGGTGAGCGTTTCGATGAAGTAGGATCCGGCCAACGGGTCAACCGTATCTCTCAATCCAATTTCCTCCATCAAAATCTGGAAGGTTCTGAGAGAGAGCAGGGCGGCTCTGGGAGTAGGGATCGTATAGGCTTCATCAAAAGAACAGAGCGCAGTGGTCTGAGCTCCCCCTAATGCCGCCGCTAAGGCATAGTAGGCGCCTCGGATGATATTATTTTCAGGCTGCGCTTTCGTCATTCCATATCCGCCCCCTCCGAAGATTCCTCTGAGGAGGAGGGATCGATTATCCTTCGCGCCATAACGTTCTTTCAAGTTGATCGCCCAAAGTTTTCTGGCCGCTCGGAATTTAGCCACCTGTTCCCAAAGGTTTCCAAAGACGTTGAGATTAAAGGTGAAGCCTCTCACAAAATCATCAATGTTGTGACCGCGACGGAGGACTTCTTCGATATAAGTGTTGGCAATTTGGAAAGCATAGGCAATTTCTTGGACCGGAGAACAGCCTGACTCACGAATATGATAACCGCAGACGCTGACCGGATTGGTTCGTGGGAGTTCCTTCATCGAATATTCGATCGTATCCCCAATGAGCCGGACGGCTGGTTTGACTGGAAAGATCCATGCCCCTCGTCCGATCATCTCTTTCAGGATATCGTTTTGAGGCGTGGCACTGACCCTTTCTTTTTTAAAACCAAATTTTTCAGCGGTGGCCTGAAACATGGCCAACATGATGCTTGCCACCGCATTGATCGTGAGGCCAGCTCCAATTCGATCAAGAGGGATACCTTGAAAAGCCACTTCAAAATCACGGAGGGAATCGACTGCCATTCCCACTCTTCCCACTTCGCCCTCCGCCAAAGGGTCATCGGAATCTAAACCCATCTGGGTCGGGAGATCGAAGGCCACATTGAGTCCGGTCTGTCCGTGAGAGATCATTAATTTGAACCGCTCATTGGTCTCTTTGGGTGTTCCGAAACCGGTATACTGTCGAGTGGTCCACTCGCGGCTTCGATACCCCAGAGGGTGAATCCCTCGTGTAAAAGGATATTCTCCAGGCAACGCTAAATCTTTCTCAGGATCGAAACCGATTTCTTCTAAATCTTTTTTTGTGTAAAGGGGTTTGAGGTGGATCCCTGACTGGAGGATCACCTCCTGGATCTCATCTTTCTCATTTTTAATATATCTCGCGACCCCCATAGTCATCTCCTTAGATCGTTGGAGGATCACTCCGCTTGAGGTAAGAGGTTTGAGGCTAAAATCTCTTGCCTCAATCCTCAAGTGAGCGAGGCGAATGATCCTCCTCCCTCTATCGGGTTTTTATGTGTTCTTTGATCCATCGGATCGATTCGTCAAAAGGGGTGCCCCCTGGGAAGATCCCTTCAATCCCAATTTGTCGTAATTTCGGAATGTCCCTTTTAGGAATGACACCACCGACGATGACCATGATATCGTCGACCTTCCTTTTTTTCATTTCATTCTTCAATTTCTCGCAGATCGGTAGGTGAGCCCCTGACATGATGGATAGGCCGATGACATCCACATCCTCTTGGATGGCTGCATGAATGATTTGATCGATGGTCTGGTGAAGACCCGTATAGATGACCTCCATTCCCCCATCGCGAAGGGCTTGAGCGACTACCTTTGCCCCCCGATCATGTCCGTCCAACCCCGGTTTCGCCACTAAGATTCGAATTTTTTTCTCCACTGCTTTGCTCCACGCTTAAATTCCCCTAAAATTACAGGATGCTCTTTTAAGGGACCATCCTCCCCTCTTCAATTTCTTTCAGAACCAAATCTTTCCCTCTCTCCAGATGTTTTCGAACCAATCTCTCTGCCAATCTCGCATTTTTCTTTTTCATCGCCTCCAACATTTGACGATGGTCTCGGTTGGAATAACTGATACCATTTTCTATGTGAAGTAAGGCGGAACGGTATCGATAAAAATAATCACGGAAGTTATTGATCATCTCTACGAGTTTTTTACTTTTGGAGGATTTATAAAGGAGATCATGAAATTCGGTATGGAGCTGTACGACCTTCTCATCCTCCCCCCTTTCTAAAGCTTCTTCGGATTCCTTCAATTTTTTCTCGAGGGCAGAGATCTTATCTGAAGTGATATGGATCGTGGCCAGATAGGCTGCATAACTCTCGAGGGCGGTTCGAATTCCAAAAATCTCCTCCACGTCTTCCTGGGTAAATTGCCTGACTGCAAATCCTCCTTTAGGAAGTCGTGTGACCAACTCATCCCTCTCCAATTTGTGAAACGCCTCTCTGACAGGGGTACGACTAATTCCCACTTGAAAGGCCAATTGTTCCTCGATGAGCCGTTGCCCCGCTTTTAATTTTCCATGGAGAATGGATTTTTTTAATGACTCGTAGACTTCTTCCCGGAGGGATTTCTTTTTACTAACCCGAAGGCTGCTTAATGAAGCTTCCATAAAACCTCCCCTTTTCATCATAATATTGTATACTGTATCCAGACTTTACCTCTTTATACGCCAAGGGTACTGGCTTGTCAAGAATTTTTTATGAGACTGTCATTCTCTTTTTAAGCCGATGCGATTCAGGGAGCTTCGAGAGAGGCGGAAGAGGAAGATGAAGATCGCAACGAGAAAGAAAAAGAGGGAGATCAATATA
>JACAEV010000200.1 GCA_013388645.1 Syntrophaceae bacterium
TGCTACTAAATCGATTCATCGTAGGCCCTCCTTTTGTGATGAGTTTTCTTGGTGGAAATTACTCTATCACAAAATATCTCAGGGCCTATTTTTTTTTAAACCTAATTTGGACAAGACTGCTTTTAGAGCAATTTTCCCATGAAAAGGGGGGAGGTCAGTAATTCGACCTTACCCCCTTCTCATTCAAAGTTGCTCGTTTATGTTCTTCAGCTCCTGAGGATGCTTATCAACTGAGTTGCCATGTTGATTAGATTGTTCCCCGCCACTTCACTAATATTGCCTTTTGTAATGTCGGTTCTGACCTTGTTGATAAAGGCTTCCAGTTGATTGATTGCCGGAGTGGTCTGCCCTTCTTCAACAAATTTACAGACTTTCTTGAGATTTGCCATATACGAGTTTTCAACCGACTTCGGCAGGTTCAAACTGATCACTATCTGGATGATCTGGTCTGCCAACTCACAGGGTGTGTACACCTCTCCAACGTTAATACTAACGTTAAGATTTCCTGTCATGGGTGGCGATCCGCTATCCATTGCATAGAAAGCGACCGTATATATCCCAGCCTGAGTGGAGTCCGGTGTCCATGAAAATAGCCCGCCACTGGCGTCGAAGAACGCTCCTTTGGGAAGAGGACCTGTGGAATAGGTAATGGCATCCCCATCAGGATCTGTTGCTGTGACGTTAAATTGAAGTAATTGATTCTCGTGTATCCCCTGTGTTCCCACAGGGGAAAACACTGGTGCTCTATTGACATTTCCCACCGTGATTTTAATGAGCTCAAAATCTAATTCGTTTGGACTGCCGTTATCCGTCACTGTGAATTCAATATCCGTGTAAGATTTTACACCCTGGTCATAAGTTGGTATCCAGCTAAATTTCTGCGAAACAGGATCAAATATTGCTCCAGTTGGCAGGTTGCTCGCCTCGTAGGTGAGGGCGTCTCCATCGGGGTCAGATGCCGTGATGGTGAACTGCAGAAGCTGCCCCTCATTTACCTGCTTGTTCCCGATGGGATCGAGGACAGGCGGACGGTTGACATTACCAACCGTTATGGTAATGGCTTCCGAAGCACTTAAAGGAGGGGTTCCACTGTCGGTGACTCTAAAGAGCACATTTTGATAGCTGCCTGCCTGGTCATATCCTGGTGTCCACTGGAAGGTCCGCGCGGTGCCATCGAAGGTTGCGCCCGTTGGCAGGTTGCTCGCCTCGTAGGTGAGAGCGTCTCCATCGGGGTCAGATGCCGTGATGGTGAACTGCAGAAGTTGCCCCTCATTTACCTGCTTGTTCCCGATGGGATCGAGGACAGGCGAATTGTTAGGAACTACAGTCACTACCACGGTGTCAGTTCCGGTAGCTCCCAAGGTATCGGTTACAGTTAGCGTGATTGTATTATTACCCGTCGGTAAGATAACCGTAGGGTTCATACCTGTTGCTGTCCCAAATGGTCCTGACCAATTAAAAGTCAGAGGATCCCCATCTGGGTCCCAAGAGCCACTTCCATTCAATGTCACGCTTGCACCCGCAGATGAAGTTGCTTTTACTGTTTGGTCGGGGCCCGCGTTGGCATTCGGAGGTAGGTTACCAAGAAATGACTTATACATGCCACCAAATGTACCGGCAAACAAAAAATGGTTATAAAGATTGGGGACAAGGGTATGAACCTCTTTATTGGTGGGCAAGCCGTTATTCATCGCACTCCAATTGGCTCCTCTGTTTGTACTCTTGAATACGCCATGATTATATGTCCCGACATACAGTACGTCTGGGTTTCCGGGATTAATGAGAAAAGATCTGACATCTGAAGTATAGGAAATGTTTTGACTCCAGGTGGCCCCCTCGTCCGTGCTCTTGAACAGTCCCTGATCGGTCCCGACATACAGGATGTTGTTAACAGGATCTATATCAAGAGCGTTGATATAGGGACAATAGGAGGGTGGAAGGTATATGGGTGTCCAGCTCCCCCCCGCATTCATGCTTTTGAATATACAGAACGACTCCGTGCCGGCATACAAGATGTTCCGGTTATGGGGATCTATAAGGAGTTCAGTGACGATACCCGAGACTCCACTTCCACTCCACGAGAAATTCATGCCTCCGTCTAAACTCTTGTAGACGCCTCCAGTTGTGCCGATATAAATGATGTTAGGCTCAACAGGATCAATTGTAATAGCATGGGTAAATTTAGAAAAGGTTCCCAACCAAGAATATCCTCCATCTCTGCTTATAGCAAATCCGCCATATCCTGCAGCATAAAGAAGATTTTCTGGGTTGATAAGAATTTTATCAACCCAGGTAAATGGTTGTGTTTTTTGAATTGGTCGAAACCAGCTGACTCCTCCGTCGGTACTCTTGTAGATACCATTTTCCTGTGTACCCGCATACATAATGTTAGAATTACTAGGATCAACGGCAATGCAATGGACCAATTGTGTGCCTACAGATGGAATGGAGATCCATTGATCTTGTGCTATTGTAGTTCCTGGGACAATAACTATAAAGAGTATGCATAACGCAAATTTTTTGAGCATAATACTCCCTCCCTTCTTCAGCAATTCATCGTTTTTCTTGGTAATCATAATTTTTCCCGCTTTACTAAAAGAATTAACCCTTCGCCCTAATCTTAAAAATCATGCCCAATTAAACCAAAATCTATCGCCTCCACGGGAAATATAAATTCCCCTGGAGGCGGCATAGTGGCAATTTCAGAATATCCCTTCTCATAACGTGCCTTTTAAAGTTCGCCCTGCTTTCGACGAATTCAGGATGGTCCAGAGTTCTTCAGATCTCTGAAGGCTTTCTTGCCTTTCGACCCGACTTCCTCCACAATCCCCACAAGGATTCGAGGGTTATTCTTCTTACGGCGATATATTCGAAGAATATAATTATCCAAAATTCCTCCCTTTAAATATGGACCTTCCATATCACATAGGGTGTGACAGATCTGTTACAGATTCGTTCTTTTTGAGAAAAAAGATGAATCGATGGAGAGATGGGGAAATGAGAAAATGGGGAGATCAGGAGATGGGAGAAAAAGGGATAAGAGATAGGAAAATAATCAATAAAATCAATTAAATGGGATAATTCCCTTCAATTCGAGATGGTACAAGGACTGACAGGGGATCATTCACTTCTATATGCCAGCTAAAATAATCTTGGAGAATATTTCGAACCTTGTTAGACGGTAACGGATGCAATACCTTCCGAGTCATGGTTACATAAAATTCTTGTAAGACCTGAACACTCAAAACTCCCGTGCGGCGATCCCAAAGTTCCGGCAGAATACCTCGTCCCACTCCATGTTTCTGGCCTGCATCAGCATCGTGTCCGTAGACAAGAATATTGGTATCCACAAAAATTTTATCTTCGTTCATGAAGTTCTTCCCTTTGTGCAAGGATTCGGTCTCCCAAATGAAATCCCTTTTTCAGCCTTGCCAAAGCCCTTTTCTTTGAAGATTCATAATGGTCCTCCTCAGATACAATCCTGGCCAATTGTTTTGTAAGCATTCTGGTAACAGAAGTATCTTTCTTTGCTGCAAGGACCTTCACTTTTTTAAGCAGTTCTCTATCCAAAGCAAGGGTAATGTTCTGTTTTATAAATGCCCTCCTGATACTTAAATATATTCACTTATCTACGTCTAACACGAATAAACGTGAAAATTAAATTGATGCAAACGCATTAAATTAATTGACATCCCACCCTCACCCTCCCCACTTGAGGGCTGTGTCATAATCGCAAGCAAAGGGGGAGACACAGTTCTTTCATATTACGGCACAGTCTCTTGAGGGGGAGGGATGGGTGAGGGGTATCATGATTTATTGCGTTTGTATTATTTTTTCTTTCCCGACAAGCGTTTTATAAATCGCTTCAGTCTTTGGAGAGGGCTCGATTCCGAGGACTGCGGAAAGCATCTTTTTACAGCTTCGGTAAACTTCAATTGCTTTCGCATTCTGGCCAAGGTGCCTGTAACAAATCATCAAACGTTGATAGAATTCCTCCGCAAGCTCATCCACCTCAAGAGCCTTTTGATAATTTTCTACAGCCTTCTCCCATTGCCCTGTCTGTTGCAGATGATCTCCAAGTCTTGTGATGAGGCGGAGATACTTTGCCCGTAAACGCTCGCGATAAGGGGCCGTCCAAAACACTTCCGAATCATCAACTAAGAAATGCCCTTTATATAGGTTGATGGCTTTCCTAATCAATGACATGATTTTCTCGTCTTTACTATGCTTCCGTGTCTCATGTTCTCCGGTTCTCTTAGATTCCAAATCAACCTGATCACAAACCCTCTCAAAAGCCCACGAATCCACCCAACAATAACGGGGGGCGAGAGTTGTCTTTCCCTCATGAAATTCTATGGCTTTCTCACCGATTAATCTGCGAAGTCGCGAGACAGTTGTTCTAAACGCACTGTATGCCTGATCTCCATCTGCATCTGGCCAGAGCATATCGGCAAGCTGTTCTTCTTTAACAAGCTTTCCTCCCTGAGCAATCATTGCCTTGACCATGAGCAGAGGTTTCTTTTGGACCTTTCTGTAAAATTGAAGTGGTTTATCATCCCTTAATATTGCAAATTTCCCGAGGGTATGGACCTTTAAAGGCCACGGCCATTTCTCTAAATGAAGGGGTGGCTTCTCCGGGGTCAATCTCCGTTTCCGGATGAGGTCCTGTACATATGCCACTTCAATTTCTTCTTCGAGGGCTTTAACGCAGAGCCTTGCAGTGACAACCGGTTGATCGATAAACGTATTCATAAAGCTTCTTTCCTTGCCGAGGGTGAGAGCCTTTCGAAGCGAGGCCAGTCCTGAAGCTTCATCTCCCTCCTCAAAATGGAAGTACGCCTCTATCATGAGGCCATAATATTCGAATATTTTACTTTTCATCATTTCTGCAATGTGGAAAGCCTCATGAAGATGGTTCCATGCCTGTGATTGCTTTCTGAGTCTGTGCATGACTTGGGCTGCCAAGAGATGACTCAGACATATGGGGTCATACGCCCCGACATCGAGGTTTGTTTTCAAAGCCAAGTCGGCTTGGGCGACTGCAGCGCTTAACTCAGACCGTAAAAGGAATTGGCGTGTCTGGATAAGATGATACAGAGCCTTGTCAAATGGTCTGAGGCGCTCCCATAAAGAAACAACCGTTTCAAGCATTGTCTGGGCCATTCCAAGGTCTCCAACGTTCTGAAAGTTCGCTACGCCATGCAATAATGAGACGTAATCCAGAAGAAAAATGCCAGTGCCCTCTGAGGTCTTATGGCCCTCGGATACCGCCAGGAGACACTTCTGGTCATCACCTGTTAAACCGTAGTGCATCGCTTCTGCCAGCCTCGTCATGATAATCAGAAGGGGCAAGGCTTCTTTCGACTGCGCCAAGTGCTGCAATAGCCGGACATTTATTGATGATTGTTCAAAATCACCGACGACCAAATAATAATGAACCAGTTGTAAAAGAATTTGTGCCTTGGCGACAGGACCACCCGGCCCTTGCACGATTGATTCAGCACGTCTGATCCAGGCATCGGTTTCTGAAGATCCGGGACGTCGGTAGGTCAAGGCGGTAAACATCCCTCCCACTACCTGCATCCAGGCTTCCATAGGAATGATCTTTTCAGGATTGTCCGGCAATTCCGGAAACAGGTGAATCCATCGATCAAGGGAAAAATATTCCTGAAACTTGTATAACATGCAATACACGACACCTGACCACGCAAGAAGGATACCCATTAAATTGTCCTGAGTCTTGAATTTCTCAAAGGCGCGCTCAAAAAAAGGTTGAGCGAGAGATGGATCGAATGGGGGCCGGGATGTCCCCTTCCAGTAGAGAAGCCAGGGATCATTTTCAACCATTTCTTTGGGAAGGCTGTCCAGCCATTCTTCAAGAGTGTGATATCTCCCCTGCTCAAGCATTGTAGGGGCTTGTTTCATGATTAACCGAATCATCCCTTCCCAGTCTTGAGCATCACGAAACAGATTAACAGCATCCTCAACTTGCCCAGCCTCCTCAAGGAGCGACGCGGCACCACGACGCAGACCGGATAGATCAGTTGGAGAATAAGCTTCCCTTGCTTGGGATATCAAGAATTCCCGAAACAACGTATGATACTGATAGACTGGCTCCGCATAGTAGCGCCTCTCTGTAAAATAGTTGTTTCTGCTCAACCCCGAAAGAATGTCACCCGCCTTAGACAATCCGGTCAGTTCCTCGGCCATCTTCGAGGTCATCCTTGGCAATAAGGCAGTCTTTGTAAGAAAGTATTTTATCTCCTGATTCGTCTTACTAAAAACTTCACTCCCAAAATAATCAAGGGTCTCTTTCGAAGAAATCTTTTCAGGCCATTGAGCCTCCAAGCCTCTTTTGGCACTCTCCAACATCAGGATAAGTCCGGCTGCCCATCCTTCCGATGTGTCATGTAAACGCCTTATCATTTCCTTTGACGTTTTGCCCTTTTTCCTCGATCTTACAATTCCACCCGACTCATCCAAGGATAAACGGAGTTCATCCCATCCAAACATTCCTATTAAGCCATTGGCATGCAATCTGGATAAGGCTGGAGGAAGGTCATGGCGGCTGATGAGAACGACATTTACCCCATCAGGGATTGCGCTGAGTCCATTGGTTATCACGTCGTGAAAGTTTGAATCGGGAGGGACAGTTTGATAGTTGTCGAAGATAAGGAAATAAGGGGCCTTAAGCCGGCTGAAGAGATTTTCAAAATACCTCAGAGTAAAAGTTGCAATACCTTGCAGATATTCAGGGGTGAGGAGAGGAAGGGACTTCCGATAATGGGGAGCTGCCTTCTTAGCAGCGAGTCCAAAATAATAGAAAAAGGAGGCGATATCGGAATCTCCTTCATCCACCTGGTACCAGAGGCAGGGAAGTTTATTCGCATCGAGATAGCTTGAGATAAGTGTGGTTTTCCCTGAGCCTGCAGGACCTGATATCCAGATCACTGGGTATTTTCGACTAGCGTCAAGAAGTCGAAATAACCTTCTTCTTGGAAAAACCCCTGTTATTTTTGGCCGGGTTATCTTGGCAATTGAAGCATGTTTATCATCCATACCTTTGACCCGATCAAATCCCTCCCAACCTCCCTTTGCTAAAGGGAGGAATCCCCCCTCATTGTAAAAGAGGGGGGTGAGGAGATTTTCATAAAATCCACTACTTCACTCCTTTAATTAGGCTCTGCAGATTAACATGCTCACGATTTATCCAAACTGCTGGAAACGAATAAACGAACGATAGATTACTGTGAAGATCGATGTAGTCTCGAAGCACCCCTTGCCACATGGTGTGCATACCCATTTCAGGAAAGTTTGACCAGATATTGGTGACTGTTCGGTACAAACGCCCTTTTTGGTCAAAGTTCTCAATATGGTGGTATAAAAAGGTTTCTTGATCGATATATAGGATCGTGGAGCTGTAAATATAGTTTGGATCGGTCTGGGTAAGTTTGACCACATAAACGGGCCTCCGCTCAAACTTGATATTACGAAACTCAAGGCCTTTTTTCGTGAAATAGGTTGATCCATCCTGATCACAGACCGGGACCAAATACTCCCGTTCGTCGATCAACTCAAATTTCCATGGGTAGCGCTTTGGAGAAAATTTTCTATTAAATCCTTCAGAATCATCTAAGATGATATCTTGTCCAACTGCCCGGTCTTGCAAATCCGTACCGGATAGTTTCCGTGTCCTTCTCAGGACGTTCACGTAAGCTGTCAATTGGTCAATCTTATGAGAATCTAAATAAGAAATCGAATTTATCACATTTCCATAAAAATCACGCGGGGTGACGTTCATAAAGTTAAGAATTCGAATCTCACCCAATTTACGAGCCCGTTCGTCATACCATCCATAGGGCTCAATCATTACGCGTCCATGTAATCTAAGCATCCATGCGCTTGAGGAAGAATCGAAATCCATTTTCAAATCCTTGTTAAACCCCACAAGATGTTGCAGCGCCATAGTATTATCCCAGGCGATGTAACGTTTCTCCCAGTTGTACATAACCTGCTGAGCCTTAAATTTTCCTGAGGGTCTCGGAAACGGAAATCCTGCCTCGTAGCTTTCAGGGATGAGGTAGCCCTGGTCATTCTGCTGGGTTTTGCTCATCTGCCTTTTTGTCGCCTTAGCGATTGGCAGGGCATAGTAATATTGGCGGGTTGGTACGATTTCAATTTCCGGAAAATTACCAGCATGGGGCGGCCCACCGGGTTGGAAAAAGTTTTCGTAATGAAGTGGGATCATCGACTTTTTAAGCCCAGGGTGTTTTTCCTTGTCTTGATAGGTATAGATTCCTGGTTTAATCTCCGGAGCAATCTTGCCCACCACATCAGGAGCCTTAAACCCAACCACTTCAGGCCATGTCCTTTTCATTGCCTCAACATCGTAAGTCATTTTAGAGTAGACCTCGGGAGGCAAGATTTTCTTATAACTCAAATCTTTAAAAAGTGGTGTCGGATCATCAAAAAAAGTCTTGTGACTTTCTATCCGTTCAAAGGTGACGTTATATTCCTCGGCGGCCCATGAGTATGAAATGAACAAGGAAATGCAAATAGAAAAAACGATCAGTTCTGTGAAAGCCATTCTAATCCTTTTCATTTTTTCTCCTTATTTGGGTCTTCACCATCCTGTGTTTCATAAGCTATAAGGCCCTGAAACGAGTTCAGGGTGAAAAAACACTGATCTTCCTCAACGCTGCGCCCGTTAGCTCCACCTGTAGGTGATTTTGAAATAAATCTGGTCTTTGTTGTCAAATCGTTGATAACCCTTCCCCTTTTCTTCGCCATGAAAGAGCAATGTTCCCAGCGTGAAACGCCAGTTGTGCGTGTAGTCGTATAATAATTCCAGCTTAAAGAAGTCTGACTGTGACGTGATATCTCGGAGCCAGAAGAAAGAAGGAACCAATTTGGCATTGAAATAGGATGTTTTGATAAGGAGTGTCACCGCATAGGTGTTTTTTCCAAGATCGGCCAAATCATATCTTGAGGGGTAGTCCATGATTTTTCGATGGAAAAATTGGGGCGATACAGAGAAGTAGGCTCTTGGGTTCAAAAGAGGAATTTTGATTTTCCAGTCGATACCAATCGCCCATCGGAATTCATCGGACTTATCAAAAGTATTGATTGTGGTGACAAAAATATTCTTGAAGGCATATAAAGTTTCGAACCTCACAACAGGAGAAACACCGCCAAGCAAGGCAGATTTTAGAGGAGTGATGTCTTTAGAAAAAGTAGCGCCAATGAAACGAAAGAGAGGGTATTTCCCTTGGAGAAAGGGATGGATAATCAACTTTCCATCAGAGGCTTGAGTGATAATAGGAGGCCCGGCACTCCTCACCACAGGGTCATTATCCAGACCGTAAAAATAGTTCAAGGTGATGATGGAATTGTATACGATACATTTAACCCTGAAAGCGTATTCAAATCCATTGGAATTAAAACGGCGCGGCTCTTTGACATTCAAAATGGTTGACCCCAGATGAGCTTCTCCAAAAGGGAACGGGCCAGGGATCAAAATATTCGGAGCCCAGATCCCGCCCTCATCATTGCCACTTCGTATAGGTTGATTGGGAATAAAATCTGCATTGGGATTAAAGATAAATTCAAATCCAAGATCTTGCAACCAACCCAAATGGACAGGCAGAGAATAATTGGCTCTGATGAGCCAAATTGGAATGATGGTTGTTTCAAACTCAACGTCGGCAAACCCTCTGCGCTGGTCTAAAGGATTGATCTGATCCATAAGCCTGATGCCATCCATTTCTCCCCAGGAGACGATTTGCTTTCCGATCCTGAACATAAAGTTGCCAGGAGTCCAGGTGAGGTGGGCCTCTTTCAACACTTGCCAATATTTGTTATCAACATTTAAGTGATCCTTCGATTTTGAGAATAGCTTTTCGTGCCACGACTCCCTGTCAGCATTTAATTGGTAAGCCCAATCCACCGTAAGCATACTTGAACCATAGAATTTCAATTCGCTGCTGATTTTGTAATCTCCTTCTACAAAAAGGTTCATGAGTGCGGATTGTAGACCTTTTTCTGTGCCATAATTATTCTTATCGTTGAGGCTGAAAGCTCCTCCCTGAGTGACATAGCCTAAAAGATTGAGTGGCCTCGCCAACACAATATACTCATCGGCCATGGCAGATGAAACCGGCAAAGCCATGAGCACAATAAAAACGGAAATTAAAGCTAATAGCTTCTTCATCCTTGCTAAATTTTTGGTGTAACTTATTGACAACCTTTGGTTTTTTATATGGGATTCTAAGCCTTTTATGACCTTGATAAAGTCTAAGATAAGAATCTTAAAAGCGGGGTTTTTAAAGATGATATAGTCGCTACAATCTAAGAGACTTATAAAAGGTTGGAATTTGATAAATTTAAAATGGTTAAAAGGGCTTTTCATGCCTTTTCGCCCCACCGTCAACGATCACTAAGACATAAGCCCAAAATCATTGATATATTATAAAAATGGGTTTCTCAAGTCAATCATTTTTTTAAAACGAAATCATTACAAACCCTCTGTTTTCTTCCAAATAATTTATTAAAAACCACTTGAAAAAAAGGATGGGCTTTCCTATGATACAAGTCAAAGGGTTCAAGTGGTCAAGCCTGCCTGCCGGTAGGCAGGGATTCAAGGGGTTAAGTAAATCATTAACTCAGTGATTTTTTCAAAAAGTACGATATAACGCTGATGTTAGCCCAAGAACAAATCGTTTAAATCAAAATGACTGAAACACTCCATTTAGAATCCCCTGCAAAGATCAACCTGAGGCTGGAGATCCTGAGGAAACGAGAGGATGGATACCACGAGATAAGAACCATCCTTCAGAAGATCAGCCTCCACGATACCCTCTCTTTTGCTTTAAGAAGAGAGAAAGGGATTTCCATCAAAACAGACCATCCTGACCTTCCGACCGGGAAGGGCAATCTGGTTTATAAAGCTATCCAGTCCATGCTGAAGAAATCAGGTTATCAGGGCGGAATCCATGTTGAAATAAAAAAAAGAATTCCTATCGGGGCTGGCCTTGGTGGAGGGAGCAGCAATGCTGCCACCACATTGAGAGCACTGAATCAACTTTTAGGATTGAACCTTCCCCAAAAAGAATTGATGGGAATGGGATTGCAAATTGGAGCAGATGTTCCATTCTTCTTTACGAATGGTGCTGCCATTGGCTCAGGGATCGGTGAACAATTAAAGAAAAAAGAACTTCCAAGCCTGTGGTATGTGCTCATTTATCCGAATTTTGAGGTTTCAACTCGTTGGGCCTATCAAAATTTCGTATTGACAAATCAGCAATTTCATTTTAATCTTCATCCGTTTCCAAAAACCCCTGAGGGAATTTCAGACATCCTGTTTAA
>JACAEV010000162.1 GCA_013388645.1 Syntrophaceae bacterium
CCCTCTCCGATTTTTTTCACTGTCGTCCCGCCACCGAAAAAGATAAAGAAAAAGAAGAGGAGGATGCCAACGACTACTCCTAATAAGAACTTTATCATCACCGTTCTCCCTTCTTTTTGTTTTAACCCTACCAGGAATCCCTAAACTTTTCAATCTGTTTCTCTTCTTTTACCGACTCCAATTTATCTTCAAATGGTTTGGATATGAATTTAAGAAATAATTGTGATCAATTCATTGGGAAATGAAAACATCTCACTTAAAAATTTGGGGGTAATCTTATTGGTTTTTTCTGGCTTTTCTGATTTCCTCTATATAAAACTTGATGAGAGGCGACATCTCGGGGGGATGCCAATCTGTATTTTTTGGCTCCTCGGGCCAGGTAAAAGGCAGATGCCAGACCTCTCCCGGCTTTTCTGCCCTTTCAAGAACCTCAAAGGTTTTTAACAGAACATTTCTCTGACCTTCTCGGTCTCCTACCTGCCCCACTGGCCTTCCATAAGGATATTCAATCGCAGCGGTTCTTGGGATGCCTACGGCTCGATGGAATTCCCAGGTCGGACTTAAAACCACTGTAGAAAACCCCCTTTCCTCTAAAAACCTTGCGGCCAGCCCCACGGACTGACAGCAGAAAGGTCACGCAGGGGTTAGCAGGACAGCTTCCACCTTTTCCTCTTTCATCTTTTGGGAAATGGGCTCAATGGCTTGATTCAGGAAATCCGTGTTTTCCCATTGATAACCATAAAAGGAGAAAGAGGAAGGAGCGAGTTGCCCGATTCTCCCTTCCTGTTCAAATTCGGCCATGCGTGAAAGTGGCAACATCACATTGATATCTTGTTTAATGTATTTTGTATTAATATGAAGATGGTTGACGTCGATATCGTTCTCGGTGGCTCCTCTTGGTATGACCCGATAGGAACGGTCACCCCAAAAGATTTCTTTCCTTTCCCTTTCCATATCAAAAGGCGGATCGGCCTTCAGGTTGATCCCGGCACTGGTCACCAAAGCAAACGTCGTTTGATTCAAAGGCTTAATGAGCGGTGTCCATGGAATGAATCCCTTAAAATCTTCATCTGGGATGAAGGTTTTAACCCAGGCTTTTAAACCAGGCGGAAGGAACCGAAATCCATCTACTATCTTCCCAACTTCTTCCATATCAGTCTCCTTATAATAATTTCTGCCAATCTGTCCTATAACCGTGTTTAGTTATATATATGGATGATGTGAAATAAGCAAGTCTTGTTATCACTTAACGTATATAGTGAGATTTTTCCTTTTAACACACATGGGATGCCCTTGACAACCGATGAGGCTCTGGCATATATTTTATTTTGATTTCGAATATTTAGTGGAGGGATCTTTGTCTCTTTTTATTACTTTTGAAGGGGTGGAAGGAAGCGGAAAAACTACTCAAATCCAACGCCTGAAAAAATACCTCATTCAAAAAGGTATCCCCTGCAAAGTAACTCGAGAGCCAGGGGGCTGCCCGATTAGTGAAAAGATAAGGAAAATTCTTTTAAACCCAGAACATCGTGAGATGGTTCCAATGAGTGAGCTTTTCCTTTACGAAGCAGCCAGGTCCCAACATGTGAAAGAGGTCATTGAACCTTTTCTCAAAAGGGGAGGTACAATTCTCTGTGATCGTTTTAGTGATGCCACGGTAGTGTATCAAGGGTACGGCCGTAAGATAGAGTTGAAATGGATTAAACGCCTTAATCAAGCTTCTTCTTGCGGGATCAAACCGGATGTCACTTTCCTTCTGGATTGTCCCTCTGAGGTTGGCTTAAAAAGAGCGATTCAAAGGAACCAAACCTTAAAACAAGAGAATGAGGAACGATTTGAGAAAGAGAAAATCCAATTTCACCAAAGAGTGAGAAAAGGATACCTCGCCCTTGCCAAAAAAGAACCCTCTCGGGTAAAGGTCATTGACACCCGAGTCGGGGAAGATAAAGTCTTTGAGAAGATACGTGAAATCGTGGATCATTTAATAAAAATAAAAACTCCGAACTCAAAACTCCGAACTGTAAACTCTTTTCGAAGAAAAGCTCATGTCTTTTAAAAACGTCTTAGGCCATTCCAGACCCATTGAGATGTTACAGCGGGCGATTGAAAATGAAAAGGTGATGAATAGCTACCTCTTTTTGGGAAACGAGGGGATTGGCAAGAAATACGTCGCCCTTCAATTTGCAAAGGCCCTCAACTGTCTTGAAGAGCGAACCGAAAGAAAAGATGCTTGTGATCATTGCCTTTCCTGCAAAAAGATTGATCGTGCTCTTCATCCTGATGTTCTGCTCATCGAACCCATCGGTCAAGGTATCAAGAAAGAGCAAGTCCTCCAAATGCAGAAAGAGTTGGCTTACAAACCCTACGAGGGAAAACGTCGCGTCTGTATCCTCACCGCTGCAGATCGGATGGCTCATGATATACCCAATATTCTCCTCAAGACACTCGAGGAACCTCCACTCCATACCGTCATCGTCCTACTGGCCAATAACTCAAGGTTCATCTTGCCCACAATTCTTTCACGATGCCAGACGATTCGATTTAACCCCTTGTCCATCTCTCTGGTCTCTCGGTGGTTGATCGAAGAGAAAGGCCTCAATGAAACCGAGGCCCACCTCCTTGCTTCTCTTTCAGATGGAAGTCCTGGGAAGGCATGGGAGATCCAAGAGGAAATCTCCCAGATTCCAAGAGAAGAACTCTTAACGGACTGGGTGGGACTGAAATCGCTTTCAGTTGAAAAGATAGGAAGTTGGGTTGAATCCTTACCCTCTCAACGAGAAAACCTCATTTTGGTGCTGGAGGTGACCAAAACGTTATTGAGAGACTTGGTCATGATGAAAACCTTGAAAGAGATCCCACCACTGATTCATTCGGATCTACTTCAAGTGATGGAACCATTGGCTGCGAATTGGACTCTACCTTCTCTTTTAAAAAGGATGGAGATCCTTCATCATACGGTCCTGGCGATCAAAGGCAATGCCAATACGAGCTTAGCCCTCGAAGCGATGATGCTGTCTTGGGCTGAAGGATAAAGAAAATGATTCGACTGGTTTTTGTTAAATTACCCAATGGGAAAACGGAAGAATTCGATGCGACTCAACTTTCCCTCGAAGCAGGGGAAGATGTCATCGTCGAAACAGAAAAAGGATTGGTCTTGGGAAAGGTCCTCTCCCCCCCTCACGAAAAAGAAAAACGCTTTTTCCTGAAATCCCCAAGAAAAGTCATCCGAAAAGCCCATGCGGAAGACTTAGAGCAGTTTCAAGGAAACCAACAGCTGGAAAAGGAGGCCTATCAATTCTGCCTCCAGAAAATCAGGGAGAAGAACTTGAACATGAAGCTGGTCAAAACAGAAGTCCTCTTGGACCGCTCCAAAGCCCTCTTTTACTTTACCTCCGAGAAGAGGATTGATTTCCGGGAGCTGGTCAGAGACCTGGCCTCCCAGTTCAAAATACGGATTGAGATGCGACAGATCGGGGTGAGAGATGAAGCCAAATTGGTCTGTGGCCTCGGGAGTTGTGGAAGGGAACTCTGTTGCGCCAAATTCATGAATCGATTCGAACTGGTCTCTGTCAAAATGGCCAAGGAACAGAATTTGGCCCTCAATCCGACGAAAATCTCAGGAGTTTGTGGCCGTTTGATGTGTTGCTTGTCTTACGAATTTCCCACTTATGTCGAGTTAAAAAAGGACCTCCCTAAGATGGGTAAATATATCAATACTCGCTCTGGAAAAGGAAAGGTCATCCGCCAAAATGTGCTTGGCCAAACTGTGACCGTTGAACTTGAGGAAGGGGGGGAAATTACCATCCATGTGTCCGAACTCTGAAAAATCCTTTTACGTCACCACTCCTATCTACTACGTGAATGATGTCCCCCATATCGGCCATGCCTATACCACCATTGCGGCAGATATCATCGCCCGCTACAAACGATTAGAAGGCTATCCGGTTTTTTTCCTCACCGGAACAGATGAACATGGCCAAAAGGTGGAGAAAGCCGCTCAAGAACGAGGGGTCGATCCAAAAACACACTGCGATGAAATGGTATTACGATTTCAATCCCTCTGGAAGCGACTGAACATTTCCAACAATGATTTTATCCGCACCACCGAAATGCGTCATAAAAAAGTGGTTCAGAAGATTCTTCAGGATCTATATGACCGTGGAGAAATCTATCAGGAAAATTATGACGGATGGTATTGTATCCCCTGTGAACGTTTCTGGACCGAGAAAGATTTGATCGAAGGGAAGTGTCCGGATTGCCTCCGATCGGTCAATGAGATCTCCGAGAAAAACTATTTCTTCAGAATGAGCCACTATCAATCTTGGCTGATTGAACATATCGAAAAAAATGACCGTTTCATCTTCCCGCCGTCGAGAAGAAATGAAATTTTGGGTTTTCTCCGTGGGTCATTGGAAGACCTCTGTATCTCGAGGCCCAAGAAACGATTAAAGTGGGGAATTGAAATCCCCTTTGATCCAGATTACGTCACCTATGTCTGGTTTGACGCCCTCATCAATTATGTCTCCGGGATTGGATATGGTTTCGAGAAAAGTCCGTTCTCTCAATTTTGGCCCGAGGCAATTCACCTTATCGGAAAGGACATTCTCACCACCCATACCGTCTATTGGCCAACGATGCTTAAAGGAATTGGTCTGACCCCTCCCAAAATGGTATTCGCACATGGATGGTGGACGATCGAAGGAAAAAAAATGTCCAAATCCCTTCAGAACGTGGTGGAGCCCAACCGTCTGATCGACACCTATGGAGTCGATGCGGTCAGGTATTTTCTCATGCGCGAAGTCCCTTTCGGAATGGATGGTGATTTTTCCCATCCTGCCATGATCCAGCGAATCAATAGCGATCTGGCCAACGATCTTGGAAACCTTTTTAGCCGAGCTCTTAGTATGGTCGTCAAATACTTTGAGGGTCTCATTCCACCCCCCTCCCAATTACAAGAGGTAGATAGAGGGCTTCAAGAACTTTCAGAAAAAGCCCTTCTCCAAATATCAAAACAGATGGAGGATCTGGCTTACCATAGGGCCTTGGGATCGATCTGGGAGATCGTCAGCGCTGGGAACAAATATATTGATGAGACCGCGCCTTGGGCATTGGCCAAAGCAGAAAAAGATCGGCCTCGCCTTGGGACGGTGCTTTACCAGACGCTGGAATCCCTTCGTCTCATTGCTCTGTTGCTCGCTGCCTTCATGCCTTCCACTTCTGAAAAGATGTGGACCCAGCTCGGAATGGAGGAAAATCTCTGGGAGCAAAATTTAAAGGAAAACGGAAAATGGGGAGGCTTAAAACCAGGAAAAAAAGTGACCAAACCCAGCCCTCTATTTCCGAGGATTGATCCTTCCAAGATCTCGCAAGGCGCATAGCGCAAAGGGGCTAAAGGCTGAAAGCGCATCGGCCTGTCTTTCCTGCGGAAGCAGGAATCCAGGCCTTATCCCTTCCAACAGTGGATTCCCGTTGTCACGGGAATGACACGGAAGAGAATCTCTTCAAAGAGGTAGGTTATTACCTAAAATCTACTTTCCTATGAAAAAGCCCCAATCCATTCGTTCCATCCTTGATCAAACCTTAAAGTCCCTGGAGATTGATGTTCCATTGAAAACTTACTCCATTTGGGGGGCATGGAACAAAATCGTTGGTGAGTCAGTGGCCGAGCATTCTCAACCCCGTTCCATTCGAAACCATATCCTCTTCATTGACGTCTCCCATTCTACATGGATGCAGCAGCTCCAGTTTCTTAAGCCCACCCTTCTTGAAAAAATAAATATCTATTTAGGAGAACCCCTCATTCAGGACATTCGATTCCGATTAGGAAAGATCTCTCCACCTTCTTCGACGTCTTCAAAGGAACCCCCGTCGGAAAATAAAAAACTCAACAGATCGACTTTGAATCAGATTGACCGAATCATTCAGGGGATTGAAGATGAGAGTGTCAAGAAAGGCCTTCGAGAGGTCTTGATTAAAAGTGCCAAATTAGAAAAATCACGCAAAAAAATTTAAAAAAGGTCTGGAGGTAAGAGTCTGGTTTTCTTCAAAGACCTTCACACCATGAGATCGAACCCTTATGCGATGAGGGGGCTAATCTGCACTTCGGTGGGCGAGGGTGATCTGAAAGAGACCAGCCAAAACCAGAAAAGTTTTAATTCTTTTAAACCCCACTCTTTTCAACATGTCATACAGATCAAATGAAAAAAAGTTGAGGTTATCCCTTTCAAAAAGCTTGAAGAAAACAAGAAGGGTCATTTTGCCTATGCCCAAAACTTGTGGATGGAAGTCTGCGATCACGATCCTCCCTTTCTCTTTTAATGCCAAAAAGGAATACTCCAAGGTGGTCAGACGTTTTTCCTCGGGAAGTTCATGGAGGGCGAAGGAAACGAAAATTCCATCAAAATGATTCTGATATTCCCATGGCTGGGTCACATCTTTTTGAAGAAATTGTGTTTTCTCTAATTCCTTATACCGCTTCCTCGACCATTCCACCATCCTTTGAGAGATATCCATCCCCACCACCTCGCCTCCGCTTCCTACTGCACGGGCTGTCCACGAGGCGACCCTCCCTGTCCCTGAGCAAAGGTCCAGAATCTTCTCCCCCGGCTGAGGAGCGAGGAACTCCACTGCCATTTTCTGAAACTTCGCGTACTGTCCAAAGGTTAAAAGGCTGAGAAGGAAATCATAATAAGGAGCAGAATTTTCGAAGAAAGCAATGCGATGGTTGGAGTTCGTTGCAAGCACCAAATTACAGGCACCAAATCACAAATAAATTCCAATCACCAAAATAGAAAATTTCGCTCATACAAGTTCAGGCCATGGGTGCTTGGTATTTATTTGGGTTTTGGAATTTGGGATTTGGAATTTAAACCTCAGCTATTAGACTTTCTCCAGTTTAATTTTCGCACCGTCTTTGACCTTCAGGAAGGCCTTCGGATCGGATAACACTCTTCCGATGATATTGACCGCACTGGCGGCTCGAATCTCATCACCCCGGCTTGCTGGAGTGGGGCCGAAGAAGATACAGAAAGCATGTCCCGTTGGCCAATATCCCAATTCTCCCGATGAGACCACTTCTCTCGAACCTGGTTCCAGTCCAGTCTTGACTGGAATGGCAAAGTAAATCTCTTCGCCCCAGAGGTTACCCCTTGTCTCAATGGGTAAAGCCTCCCATATCAATTGTGCGGTTTTCGATTCGTTCAGTTCAGCTTCGACCTTTAGGTCACTCACCAGGATTCTGATCTTTTTTCCCATCTTCACCCTTTCTTGTTTCGAGTGGATCAAATTCATTAAAAAGACCCTCGTGTTTTTGGTGGTCCTCCAGGTTGTTCGGGAAGAAAAGGATTTCCCGATCCATCTTTACAACCTCTCCTTTCAAAGTAAGGAATTTTTGGGTCTGGTTTCTTAACAGATAGAAACTGAGGACCACCAGAACGTAACTGGAAAGTTCTCTTACCAGGGTATAAATAAAGTGAATCTCGAAACCAAAAAAGTAATAATTTTCTATGAAAAGCCTCACGGTGTTGATCAAGAGGCCTAAGGTAATGAGCTGCAAAAAACGTTTTGTCCTCGTAGTATTCTGAGCTAAGGAGTGGAGGCAATCATCATAGACCTTTTTAAAATTCTTCCAACTGCTCGAAATGTTCTTCAAGAGATCCAGATAGATCTTCTCATCCCCTCCGTAAATCTTCAAACGAACTTGTCTGTCCCCACGAAAAAGAAGATAGCGTTTTAACAACTCCTCTCTTTCGGAAAGGAGGGTTTGGTTCCTTTTAAGGCCTCGGTAAATCACAACGCCAAGAACCGTGAGGAGAAGCAAGGGAATCACCTCGTTGATCACCCTGATCCAAAGTATCTCGTTCATCCTTCAGCCCTTCGCTACAATCGATTGATCAGGCTAGCCATATAGCCCGCTCCAAAACCATTATCAATATTGACCACTGCCACACCCGAGGCACATGAATTCAACATGGCCAGAAGCGCTGTGATTCCTCCAAAACTTGTACCATATCCGACACTCGTGGGGACAGCGATGACCGGACGATCCACCAATCCACCGACGACACTGGGCAAGGCTCCTTCCATACCAGCCACCACGATGAGCACACGAGCAGCTTCCAACCTTCCTTTCTCAGAAAGGAGTCGATGAATCCCTGCAACCCCGACATCGTAAAGCGTCTCCACTTGATTCCCCATGAATTGCGCTGTGATCGCCGCTTCTTCAGCGACAGGGATATCAGTCGTCCCTGCGGTGATGACAAGAATGGTTCCTTTCCCTTCCAATTTGACCGGATGGGTGAAATAAGTTAAGACGTTTGCCCTTGGATAGTATCGGCTTTTTGGAAAAACCCTCTGGATTGCTTTGGCCTTTTTCCCCTCCAGACGTGTGATGAGAATGTTCTGTCCCTTTTCCCTCAACTGTTTCATGATCGAGACAATCTGTAAAGGGGTCTTCCCTTCCCCCCAGATCACCTCTGGGAAACCCTTTCGAAGACTTCGGTGGTGATCAATTCGGGTAAATCCCAAATCTTCATAAGGAAGCGACTTAAGTTGCGCCATGGCTTCATCAAGTGTGGTTTTTCCCGCCTTCACCTTTTTTAAAAGCTCTTCAAGTTTTCGGAGATTCATTTTTCCCTCATCAAAATATTCTATTCAGTCCCTCAATAAAAATCAACCCCCGGAAGAACTGCTTTGTTATCTTGACAATGCATAACAAAAAAGATAGGCTGAATGAGTCATGGATCGCTGATTGGATTTGAGTTGGAGGAAGAAGAAATGAAACGAACCGGAATTGTAAAGGATGAAAGATATTTAGAACATGTCATGGACCCAGGTCATCCGGAAAGCCCAGAGCGACTCAGAGTCATATACAAAATGCTCGAAGAACCCGAGATGAAGGGGCTCTTCGAAATGGTAACTCCTCGAGGAGCCACCCAAGAGGAATTGGAAATGGTCCATGCTTCCTCCTATATCCGTATGGTAGCCTCTACGGCAGGAAAACCCTACTATCGACTCGATATGGATACTTCCACCTGTGCCAAATCCTACGAAGCCGCTTTATGGGCAGTAGGAGGCTTTCTGGAATTGATCAAGGCGGTCATGGAAAAAAAACTGGATAACGGATTTGCATTGGTAAGACCGCCTGGACATCATGCAGAATACGACCGGGCCATGGGATTTTGCCTCTTCAACAATGTGGCGATTGGTGCCCGATATGCCCTCAAGAATTTCTCACTTCAGAGGGTTTTAATCGTGGACTGGGATGTCCATCATGGGAATGGGACACAGAACTCTTTTTATGAAAACCCCCAAGTCCTTTATTTTTCTACCCATCGATATGGCTTCTTTTATCCTGGTACCGGGGGGGCCAAAGAAGTGGGAAAAGGCAAAGGAGAGGGATTTACCGTTAATGTTCCTCTTTCAACTGGGGGAAGCGATTCAGAATATGGAAATATTTTTGAAAAATTCCTTAAACCCATTGCCTTAGAATACCAACCTCAACTGGTCTTGGTCTCGGCAGGATTCGATACCCATCAGGACGACCCTCTTGGCGGGATGGAAGTAACCGAAAAAGGATTTGCGAGAATGACCCAAATTCTAATGGAGATCGCAGAGGCAACCGCTCAAGGGAAACTGGCCATCACCCTTGAAGGAGGATACGATGTATCAGGACAGAGCCGGTCTGTAAAAGCCGTATTAAAAGAACTGGCCCAAGTCTCCCCCCTTGATAAGAAAGACTTCATTGAAAAAGAAAAAGCGAATTATCCTCGAATTGAAAAATTCCTCTCCCAATTGAAGGAAATACAAAAACCCTACTGGAAAAACCTGTAGTTTTTTAAAGTTGATGGGTAAGGGTTACGGTTAGGAAGCCCGTTCAGTTTAAAGCGAATGGGTTACGCCGATTTCTTAAGACGAACGATGTAACCGAATGTCGGTAAGACCCGACCACGGCACGAAACGGACATCTCCAACCTTGCCTTCATTTTTATTTTCGAGCAGTGATGCTTCAGACCCCCCCTGTATTAACCAACTCCTTCAGTTCTTTTCCAACCTTAAAAAATGGAAGTTTTTTGGGTGGGACATCCACGATCTCACCCGTCTTTGGATTTCGGCCTTTGTAGCCCCCATAATTTCTCACTACAAAACTCCCAAATCCTCTGATCTCAATTCGTTCTCCCTTCTCAAGGCTTTCTTTCATCCCATCGAAGAGAGTATCCACGATGACCTTGGCAACTTTTTGTGTGACATTCGCCTTCTCAGAGACCTTCGTAATGAGTTCCGCCTTATTCATAGCTCCTCCCTTCCTCCTCACCCCTGTGAAATAGCGGGCGGACCTTCCCCTTCTCCTCTAAAGCGGAGAGGGGTCAAATTAAATAATTTCAAATATATTGCACCGCATTTCTAAAAAAGGCAAGCCCTATTCTTTCTTTGGTCAACTCCTTCTTGGTTCGTGACTCGTGTTAGTAATTCGTGATTTTTTAAAATTCATAACTCTTAACTCTAAACTCCTAACTTTTTTTACGTACTCCTTCCACCAATTGGTCAAAGGTCTTTTCAAAACCCAATCGATTCTTATTGGTGGAGCCAGCCAAGACGATTTCTTCTCCCTGACCCTTCGGAATTCGCACCCAAATCCTCTGATGAGAAAAGAAAAAAGAGATAATGAGGCCCAAAATCATTAGGCCACATCCAGTCCAAACCACCCAAACCCCTGGGTCTTTTGTCACCTGTAGTCCTGTGTATTCCTTAGAAGATATTCCTTCAAAGGTGAGGGTGAACTCATCCCCTCTTCGCTCGTCTAATTTTGGGAAGTTTTTCAACAACCAAAAAGGTCGAGGGTCTTGGTTGGGTTTGATTAGAACTAATTGAACTCCTTCTCCAAAGTTGTGAACCTGCGGTGCATATTGCAAGACTCTGATGAAGCCATTGGAATTCGGGACAGGAATATTAACGCCCTCAGGAACCTGAAAAGTAGTTTTCTCCTTCTTATTCCCCCACTGAATCCCCAATGTAATGTCGTGGACTTTTCCATAATTCGACTGATAGAAAGCCAACCCTTTATAGTGAAGTGGGTGGTTGACTCGAACATCCTTTTTCAAAACTTCTTTCCCATCTTCAAGAATGGTAAGAATACTGGTATATTCTTTGACATGCTTCTCTGGTCGCTCAAGATCATAATAAGTGATATTGAATTCATCGCAGCGCACAGAAAAACGGAGGGGCCTCGAAATCTCCCCGTTTTTTCGTCGTTCATAAATATGATCGACCGTTTCCCCTTCTAAGATGTTGACGAAACCTTTAAATCCAAACTGCGACCCGATCAAACCTCCGATTAAAATGATGAGCAGGCTTAAATGAGTGATATAGACTCCCAATCTCGAGAATGTCCCCTTTTCTGAATAAAGGGTAATAGCGGACTCGGTCTCCATCCTTCTTTGATTCCTAAACCACTTCTTTAAACCGGAACGGATATTCTCTTCCGTACTGGCTTTCGCCTGACCTTGAACTCGAATTCTCTCTATGTACGGAAGAGCTTTTAACATAGAGTCTTCTAATCCGCTCGTGCTGGGTTGATAGGAAATTTGTTTCCAGACCCCGGGAAGCCTCTGAATAGAACAGGTGACCACATTGATCGCTAAGAGTAAAAGGATGGCACTGAACCACCATGAATGATACATATCGAAAAGGTTGAAAAAGTTCAGGACCTCATAAAGCCCCGGCCCGTATCGCTGAACATATTCCGTATGACTGGCATTCTGCTCAATCAGCGTCCCGATGATGGAAAGGATAGCAAGTAAAATAAGGAGAAAGATCGTTAACTTAAGTGATCGGAAAAGATCATAAAGAATCGTAAAAAATCCACTTTCCTTTGAGTTAGCCGGTTCTTTCAATTTTTTAATTGATTCCTTCTATTCCTTAAGAAATATTTATCCTCCCATAGCAAGAAGACTTTCTCGCCGAAAGATTGGTCTACTTGCTGGCTGACCCTAAACTGCACTAAGACAGGGTAGGCAGGGAAGTAATTGAAATTTTTAACATATCACCTCGTTTCATGTCAACACTTCCAACTCTTTTCTTCTGTTTCATATTCCTTCGATTTATATGACTCCACATAAATTATAAGTACCTTCGGACTGATCCCCAAAATGATTTTTATCTCCGCTCTGGAAAGCAAGGGTAATCACGGATGAGATCAAACAAAAAGGGGTAATTCCTTCATTGGAACTACCCCCTTTTCAATCTGTTCTATCAAAAGTTTTTGACTACTTTTTGGCTTTCACATGGCACGTGGTGCATCCAGTTGGCCCAGAAGGTTTGTTGGCTTTCTTTGCCTCTTCATGGCATCCTTTACAATCCTTATGATAGGCATCTTTTGCTGCTATACCTTTTCCATCTTTTGAAGCCTCTTTGGTAGCCTTATGGCAGTCTTTACAAAGTTTGCCGGTGGTTTCTCCCTTCTTCCAGGTGTGGTGGCATTTCACACAATCGATTTTCAGTGTTTCGGCATGTTTCTTGTGAGTAAATGTCACCTTCCCATAGGCAGGATTGTATTCCACCACATCTTTTGCAAAAATACCGCTGACGATCAAAATGGAAAACAGAAAGCCAGCCAGAACCCCCATGCTAATCAACCCTTTTTTCATGAATGTTTCACCCCCTTTCTTCTAATGATTAATTAACTCCCTCCGTAACAAGTTAGACGGCGAAAGTTTAACAAATATTCATCTTTTGTCAAGAGAAAAATGGATACGAATAGAACCGAAGATGTGCACCTCAAAGTTTTCCTGGTCTGCCGGAGACAGGGAAGTCCTCTCGTCCTTTTGCCCCCACAGTCAGGAAATGCAATTTTTTTCGAGCCTGCTGAGGCATTATCAAAAAAATCATACGCCTCTAA
>JACAEV010000192.1 GCA_013388645.1 Syntrophaceae bacterium
AAAAAGAAAAAAGGAAGCTAATTTATTCAGATCATAGGTTAAGGCCAAGGCTAAGGGTTAGGACTCTATTATTTAAACCTGAACCTAAACCTTAACCTCAACCTTCATCTCAGTATTTGAACTTTGGTAAAGGACCCCATCACTACAGGGCTATCATAAAGGAGGCAAAGGGATGAGTGAAATTTTCGTATTAGTGGAGCATCGACAAGATAAGATTCGTGACATCACCTACGAGATGTTGCAGGCGGCAGAGAAACTTGCATCTCAGAAGGGGCTTTCATCTACAGCCGTATTATTAGGTCACCACGTTAAAAATTTGGCCGAGGAGTTGACATCACGGGCATCAAAGGTCCTGGTTGTGGAGGATGCACAACTCGAACATTTTAATTCTATCCTCTATCAAAAAGTCCTCTCCTCTATCATCCTAAGATATCAACCCCTTCTAACCCTGATCGGGCACACGGCTTTTGGGATGGACCTGGCGCCCAGTCTTTCTGTAGAAATGGGATTTCCCTTGGTGACAGATTGTATCGGTCTCTCTTTTGAAGAAAATCGTTTAAAAGCGGTACGCTCCATTTATGGAGGAAAGGTGAATGCCAATCTGTTTGTGAGGGGATCCAAAGGATATATCGCTACCCTTCGGCCGGGCGTTTTCAGCCCTAGGCCTCCCAGCGAAAAAAAGGGAGGGATTGCCATGGAGTCTTCCCCCCTTCAGGGGACGATGGATGTAAAAAAATTTATTGAATACATTGAGGCCCCGATCACAGGAGAAGACATCACCCAAGCCGAGGTCATCGTTTCTGTCGGCCAAGGGATTGGAGGCCCTGAACATATTCCGATGATCGAGGAAGTGGCAAAGAGTTTAGGCGGAGTGATCGCCTGTTCACGGCCAGTGGTCGATCGAAATTGGTTACCCAAAGAGCGCCAGGTGGGGATTTCTGGAAAAACCGTAAAACCGAAGATCTATATTGCCATTGGCATCAGCGGCGCCTTTCAACATGTCACGGCCATGCAGGGTTCTGAAACGATCATTGCCATCAATAAAGACCCGCGCGCGCCCATCTTTGGGGTGGCCGATTACGGGATTGTGGATGATTTTCAAAATGTCATTCCGGTTCTAAAAGAAAAAGCAAAAGGAATGAAGTGAAGTTCCGCGTTCACAGGGCGAGCCTTACCGGTAATGTATGATCGCTCATAGTACTTTGTATTTCAACCTTAACTATCCCGCTCTTGGCTGAGCGGGTCTGATCGAATTAATTTCCTTGTAGAGCTTTCTCTTTAACGCCCCATCTCAGGTTAGCTAAGACTAAATGTCATGTAACGAATCAAAAATTGTCACATTTCATGCCTATCAAAAAATTAATTTTAGATATTTGCTCCAAATATCAAATAGTTAACCTATTCACTTCTTGGCATTAGATTTGCTTTTTTATTAATTAATAAAATTTGCCGATAAAGCCTAACTCCGAGCAATTGGAGGACGGAAAACCACGCCTGCATATGTTCATCCCATAGAAGTGCTACTATGGAGGAATGACGAAACGCAGGAGTGCCTGTATTCCGAGAAACCTATTAGCCCTGCATGTTATTCACAGGCAATAGGGTATACAGGTACGGGTCCCCTTGGGATAGCCGGGTTGCCGAAGCAATTCGGGCTTCAATATGGCATCCCAAATCTTAAATCTCATCACCAATTTATGTAAGCCTCGATCGAAACATTTGATGCTCTCAGGAATCAATCAAGAGATATTCCTTCGTCATTGGGGGAAGCCAGAATTTAATATTAATACCGAAAATCTCCGAGAATTTCTTAAATTTGATTTTCTTCCTTTAGATAATGATACTCTGGGTAACGAAACCTTTACTGCCTGGATTTACGAAAAACTGGATATCTTTGTTCTCTTCAGGAAAGGGATGCTCATCGCTCATTTTAAATGGAGCGATCTTAGAGGAAATTGTAAAAGATCAAAACCAGTGGTTCATTTGCAGAATGATAAAAGACATCCAGATCTTACAAGGACATCTTTATTCACTCCGCTTCGTCCTGTAAGCTCCGGTTTCCAGACCGAAGGTGAAGGAGGTTTCAAATTTAAGAATAAAGAAAAATTCCCTCCCTCACGGCGGGAATATGGAGGGGTGACTTAGAAGCGACTTTGTAAAGTCTGCATAGAAATCCTGAGTTTGTAATAAAAGTAAAGGGGATATTCATCAATCACCGACTGATTAAACTTTCATCATAAAAGGAGGTAAATAAAATGTTTACAAAAAAGACGGTGCTTTCTCTCCTCATTTTAACATTTTTTTTATGGTTTTGTTTTTTTGGCTCTACAGCCAACGCAAAGGACGGCTCTTCTCAATCCCAACTCTTGGATTATGCCGGAAAATCTTACATGGGAACTCAAGACCCCGCTTACCTGAATTACGATTCAGCGTTGCGAGAGTATATGGTTAATCGAATTAGTAAACAATATGGCATTGCCCTTGATCCTAAAAACTATTCAGGGTTTGATCTCCTTGAGATTGAATCCCTTTTTAAATGCAAGAAATCAGGAGAACCTTTCGATCTTTTTTTTAAGATGTTTCCTAAGCATCCCTAAGTCTGGAATCTGGAAACTACCTGATATTATTTAAGAAGGGATTGGTTTTTCAGAAAAAATAAACGAGATCGTCTGCTTTATAAAAAGATAAATGGAACGGTTCTATGTGGGGTTAGATAACATCTAAATCTCCGTAGGCAAAGTGTATGCGACTTGGAGGGCTTGATTCAAGCTGTTTAAATTCTTCGACTTCCGAATACCCCCTGTAAAAAAGGGGAATTCTTTCTCTTTTTATTATAAACCCCTTTTTATCAAAGATGGCCCCGTAGGGATGACTCTTCACGATTAGGCTGTGGATAATATTAATCTGATGATCATCAAAATAACTTACCGCCTCTTCGACCAGTGCACTGGCTACATCAAACCGATTAGGCAAGGTTAGCAGATCGACGATGTATCCGATCGGATAGTCTATTTGGTGACTATTGATCCTCAGAACCATATAACCGAGTATTTTCCCATCCATCTGTGCTATCTTCACAAGATAATCTCCACCCCGAGGATCACAATATCTCCAATTAAGATAATCCCCGCTCCTTTCAACAATGAAGTTATAATGATCTTTGATCTCCTCCCAGAACGATTCGATCCTTTCATCAAAATGGGTTATCTCCCCAATATGGAATTCGCGGGGGAATGAGTGATAGACCCGTAGAGTATTTCTGCATCGACTGGCCAGTTTTAATAAGTAAAAACCACACTTATTAATAAATCCATATCTAATAGGTCGTTTCCTTAAGTGTAAATCAACATCGTGAATTCTGAAAAGGTTCATTACAACATGTGGAAACTTATGGAAAAATTTCGGTAAGCTTTTTCTTAATATCGGGTTCCAAGTTAAGAAATAGTGCATTTGCGCACCAGATTCTTTTCCCTTCTTCATTTTCAAATCCATCATCTTTCTAAAAATAGTCCTCCCCATGAATTCTGGGCGGACTGCGGCATCTCCTCCTTGGGAACTGAGAAATGTTCTATTGCCAATCTTTATCCTTGAAAAAAGTGAATGGTTACAGCCGATAATGGTACTACCGCTCACCCCCAATGTAATCTGACTCATCTTAAGGGGATTGGCTTGATACTTCCACCGCCAATGCTCCAAGGGGCTGCAGAGTAGGTCAAACTTTGGCCATCCATCAAAGACCAATTTAAGAAGCTCGACGATCTTTTCCTCTTCGCCCGGCTGTAAATTACGAACCTCAACTTCCTTTTCCAATTGAGACATTCATTATTTCTCCACGGTTCCGAATCGCTTTAGACCAAGTCAGAATGCAATCTAAGAGATTTTTTCAGAAAGTATGAAAATTTTTCTGAGAACCAAATGAATTTATTTAAGCAGAGTTTAAAGCTTTTTGTAAAAAATTTCCACAGGAAGAGGAAACATTGGAGAAAAGAGGTGGAACCTTCATTTAAACTCTACAAACTGATCCCTGGGAGCTGAACATATTGGACAGGTATCAGGCCAGACGCCATCCGACACATAACCACAAACTTGGCAAACATAGTAGGTGGTCTCTCGCTCTCCGATCAGATGGTTGATCGCATATTTATAAAGTTTGGCGTGACCCTCTTCTGCATCTCGAGAATTAGAGAAGATCGTCGAAGCTGCAACATCTCCTATATTCTCAGCAAGCTCAATAAAATGGTCGTAAGCCACCCCTGCCACGCTGGTTTCCGACTGAAAGCTTTCTTTGAGATGGGACTCAGTGTCTTTGATCTCCCTGAGCATCCGAAGAGCCCGCTCACCGTGAATTTCTTCACTGAAACCAATGACTCGGAAAAGTTGAGCAATCTGGGGAAGACCTTCTTGCTCTGCCTTCTTAGCAAATATTTTTAATCGAAGCGCGGCTTTTGCTTCGGCCTCATAAATTTTGTGAAAAGCTTCTTTGAGCCTCTCGTCCATCTGTCCCTTTATCTTTTCATTTTAACGAAGGGGGTGAAAGTTCGGAGTAATTAGTTCGTAGTTCGGAGTCAACAGGTTTTTTGCTACGAACTTTGAACTCCGAACTCAAAACTTTACTCCGTTTTTTCAAATCTCTTTCGTTCTTCTGCTCTGAGCTCTCGTCTTAAAAGTTTGCCCACTTTCGACTTGGGAAGCATATCCCGGAATTCAATATATTGTGGAACTTTATAGGGGGCTAATCTCTCTCGGCACCATTTGAGAAGATCGTAGGCACTCACCCCCTTCACGTCTTCTTTCAGAACAGCAAAGGCTTTAATTCTTTCACCTACCTTCTCATCCGGAACGCCCACCACGCAAGCAGAGATCACTGCGGGATGCTCCTGCAGGACGGCTTCTATCTCTGAGACCGCAACACGATAGCCTTTGTGCTTGAGCGTGTCCACAGACCGATCTAAATAAAAAAGCCACCCATTTTCATCAATTCTCACAATATCACGAGTCCTGTACCAAAGTTTTCCGTCCATCTCGATAAAACATTCGGCCGTCTCTTCTGGTTTATTCCAGTAAGCTCTAACCATATGCTCAGAGTAGACCAAAGCTTCACCAGGTTCACCTCGAGGGACAGGCTCAAGTGTGTCCGGGTCAACCAACTTTACCTCTTGAAGAGGTGTAACCTTGCCTGCGCTTCCAGCTGGAGCTTGTTCACCCATGGGTGTCAAAGAGACACGACCACAGGTCTCCGTCGCCCCATACCCTTGATAGATGGGATGCCCAAACTTTTTGAGCCATCTCTCAGCGACCTCTGAGGGAAGCACATCTCCCCCAGAGAAACAGTATTTGAGGGAGCTCAAATTGTAGTAGTCCACTCGGTCGTGTTCAAGAATCATGCGATACATAGCAGGGACGCCAAAGAAGGTCAGAACCTTGTATCTCTGAATATGTTCGAAAAGCCCATCCAAATTTACTCGTGGAAGTAATACCACGGTATCCCCTGCAAGGATTCCTCCCAAACCTACTTGCTGACCAAGAATATGAAAAAGCGGCCCTCCTTGAACGACGATATCTTCTCCCTTTGGAATAAAATGCTCACTGACTGCCCTTTGCTCAGCCGCAGCCTCAAGAAAAAGAATATTTGTGAAGGGAACTCCTTTGGGAAGACCGGTTGTGCCACCTGTGTATAACATTTCAACCATTTCTTCAGGCTCTGTTTTGAAAGATGGCAGATCTGAAATAGGCCCACCTCTTAGTAGATTCTTAAAACGAAAGATATTCTCTCCAGAATCATACTTTCCAACCGGGATTTTATTAAAGCCCCTTCCAATCAACCACTTCCACCAAGGGAGAAGCTCGGCTAAATTGGTAACAATAACTCTTTTCAATCGGGTCTCAGGAAGAACTTGTGTCACATACCCGAAGTTGGTATCCAGACAGAAGACGGTCTCGGCTCCGCTGTCATTAGCCATATATTTAAGATCAATGGGGGTATAGATCGGTGAAATTGGGATAGCAATCACACCGATCCGCATTAAGGCAAGCCAAGTGATGATCCATTGGGGGCAATTTGGTAGATAGAGAACCGCCTTATCTCCTTTGTTTACTCCCATACGATGAAGGTTAACTGCCAGGCTTTCAATTGCCTCTCGAAGTTGAGAGAAATTGTATTTCATTCCCAAATAGATGAGTGCCGGCTTCTCCGGGTGATCTCGAGAGACTTTTTCAAACTGCTCATAGATTGAGCTGGCCGTTATCTCCACCACCATAATCTCTTAGCATGTATTTTGATGCTGCACTGCTGCAGTTTTGGATTAAACAGCAACACTGCAAAACTGCATAACAGCAGTACAATAAAGCTTACACTCCGAAGTATGCTGCTTTTACCTCCGGGTTATTCATCAGCTCCTGTCCTGTTCCGAAGAGGACGAGTATTCCATTTTCTATGACATAGCCCCGATCAATGATCGGTAACAGGGGCCTGGCGAACTGTTCTGTAACCAGTATGGTGACCCCTTCCCCCCGAATTTGCTTAATCGCTCGCCTCAGATCCCGCTGGAGAACCGGGGAAAGCCCAAGCAAGGGTTCGTCCATCAGCAGAAGCCGGGGCTTGGTCATCAAAGCCATGCCAATGGCAAGCATCTGTTGTTCTCCCCCGCTACAGAATCCAGCCTTTCTTTTATTAATCTCTTTCAAGTGAAAGAAAACAGAATAAACAAAATCAAAGGTTTTCTTTATCTCAGGATCCTTCCTCAGATAGGCTGCAATCTTCAAATTTTCCTCTATACTGCTGTCGGGAAAGATCGGGTGTCTTTCTCGACTTAAGACGATCCCTTTTTTAACTCTCTCATCAGGCTCTGTGAAGGTAATATCCTTCCCTTCAAACTTTACCTCACCTAA
>JACAEV010000201.1 GCA_013388645.1 Syntrophaceae bacterium
TAAAATCTCTCCGCTCTCTACCCTCTATGGATAACTCAAAGGATCACGAAATCGAGGTGTGCACTTTTAAAATGAAAATCTAAAAAAACGGTGCACTTTTAATTTGCAAATGACACTTTGTTTGATCTCAGTTGACTCCTCTCTATCAAATAGATTAAACTTTTTTGAATTAGTCCAAGCAGGATATCAGGTTAAGGAAGATGATTCATCTTTTAAGGTCTCATGCAACCAAACAACAGCTGAAAGAGATGGCAGAAGAACTTGACGTATATATCAAATTAGCAGTTGACATAAATAGGGATATTCTTGCTGGAGGCGGGGCTCTTCACGCTGACTGCGAAGCGGTTTTACTCAATGACGGGAGCCAGCAGGAAGACATTTGGGGAGCGGACTGGATTCCCTCAACACAGCAGATAAGATACGAAGCACTGATCAATATTCGACCACATCAGAATAATCTTTCCATGGAAATACTTGATCCCACTATTCGTAATCGGGTGACAGAGATAGTTAAACGCCTACTGGAGGACGTGTGAAAGATTGGACGACCATCCGTGAGCGATATTTACGCAACAACCTACCGATTCGGCTGGGTGGGTTGGCGGCCAATCTGGCCCGCATCAAGTCATTCTCAGACCATCCCGGTCATTATGATGTGGTTGAGAGTCTCTTGAATGAAAGTAAATACTTTATCGAATGGACTGCCTTGGATACTAAGTTAGAAATACAAACAGAATTGGTTGAGTTACAACTTCAGCTTGCCTGTTGGCAGCTCAATTGGAAAAGGATTTGGAATGATCCTGTAGAACGAAATACTGTATCAGAAAAAGCAAGATTGTGGTCAGAACGGATATTGGAAATGTCGGGCCTGTTGCGTTAATGAAATAAACTTTTTTAAAAGCCTTTTTTTATAAAAGGGATTCCCCTCTTATTGCATTTTTTTCCTGTTTGACTTCTTCCTCCAAATTCAATAAACTTACGGAATTAAAGGATCATACTGGACCGAAGATTTAAAATCGAAAGCAAAAGCACTTTTCAGGTTCCTTTTGGTTTGAAAAAACTTGGCTTATTGAATGATTATTCTAATGAGACATAAATGAAAAAGAAAGGATAAGACCATGGAAGAGAAAAAATTTCAACCTAAAAAGCTCACTTTGTCCAATACAAAACAGGAGATGCTGGAGGCCTATCAAGCGGTTTTGAAACAACTGGAAGCCCAGAGGGAGGCAGAGCTGAAACCCGAAAAAAGGCTGGAAGAGAAAAAGGCCAAGGAGGTGATTCAGGTCGCAGAATCTTTGTCAACCGAGGGAGTTGCTAAGGAGATCAGCAATTTGAAGATAGAGGCATCAAAAACACTCGCCCAGATCTCTGACCGGCTGGAGGAAGAGGTCAATAAATTTAGAGCGATTCAAAGTGCGATCTCATTGAAAGAAAAGGAGCTTCAGGAGCTTTATGAGATTGAGAGATCGGCTGTAACCCTGGCGGCCTTAATTGAATCTCAAAATCAGAAACGGCAGACATTTGAAATCGAGATGGCTCAGAAGAAGGAAGAATTAAGCCAGGAGATTGAGACACTCCGTGCCGAGCGGGAAAAAGAGAAGAATGAGTATGAAACCATGGTGAAGGAGCGGGATATTGCTGAAAAAAAGAGGCGTGACCGAGAGAAAGAAGAATACGAGTATTCTTTTAAAAGGGAGCAAAAGTTAGCCAAGGACAAATTTGAAGATGAGAAGGCAAAATTGGAAAAAGAGATACAGATTAAAAAAGAGCAGATGGAAAGGGAGTTAGGGGAGAGAGAAAAAGTAGTTGCCGAAAGAGAGGAAGAATTGAATGAATTGCGCAAGAAAGTCAGTGTCTTCCCGAAGGAGGTTGAGGCAGCGGTTGCCAAAGCCATCAAAGAGACAACAGAGAGACTGAATCTGGAAGCGAAGAATAGAGAGGAGTTGATGAAGAAAGAATTTGTTGGCGAGAAGAACGTCCTCACCACGCGAATCGATTCTCTTGAGAAAATCGTAAAAGAACAGAGTGAACAGAATGCTAAACTCACTCAACAATTAGAGAAAGCATACCAACAGGTGCAGGAGATTGCCGTTAAGACAATTGAGGGCGCTTCAACCACCAAGTCCATTGCCAATCTTCAGCAATGGATTAGCGAGCAGGTGAGAAAATCATCTCAGGAGAAATGATTTGGGAGGCATTGATGGATGAGTTTGAGAAACAAGAAAAAAGAATAATAGCAATCCTTGGGACAAAAAAGCTTGATGTGACCAGAAAGACGTTGAGCACCTATCTTAAATACCTTAAAAACCATGTTGAGATTCCGTGTCAGCTCACAGGTATCGAAGACTTTGAATGGGAGGAAGCCTACGTTTTTGGTTTCGGAAGCAAGAGAGAATACGAGGAGTTAAAAAAGACCCAGCCATCCTATAAAGATAAATTTAATCTGATTAAATTTGTAGATGACATTGACGACTATTACGATGGTATTTTTGTTGATGTCGAGCGTGTATCTGATAAGAAGAAATTCGTAATTGCATTGGCAGATTTGAAATCAACTGATAGAAAATCAAAGAATTATCAGCTATTGGATGACTATTCTGTTTGGTTTGTAAACAACAGATAGGGTGAGAATTAAAAGGTTTTGGGTTTGCCTTTAAAATTCGATGAGACAGAAGATATGGGTTTACAGTCCACCAAAGCCAAAAGTGCCTGATGCGGTCAAGGCGGAATTAGAAGCAAAGGCAACGGAGTTGGTAAACACTGTCCTAAAGCCGGAACACGTTAAGCCCCCGCCCAAAAATGTGAAGTGGAACTATATCGTTGACCTTTACACCAAATGGCATCGTAACTATTTCTATTTCTGTGCCAGGTATGCCTGTCCGGGTCCAAATGCACTGTCGCCTTTTTTTGAAATAGGGTTTGCTCGCCTGGAATACTCCGGCGGTGTAGGTCGACAGAGCCGGTTTAATTTGTCCTACATGCGCCATACCGGCAAATGGTGGGAGATTCAACAAGACCTGTCATTTGAGCAATGTTTAGCTGAAATCAGAGGGGGTGGGCTCTTCCACCCCTGAGTTTATGTTGTCCTTTTTATTAACCGCGGGCAAAAAACCTTTAAGGAGTGGTTCTTCTGTTCCAGTTTGCCTCCTGACAATATAAGTGTGGTAGGAAAAGGTTTGATCTGACGAACACCTTCAACACTTGGAGTTGCCAAAAGGGGACGTTGATGAAAACAATCACTTTACATCCTTTGGTAATTGTGGTAGAAAGTGTTTATGCCTCGGCAAGCGAGATTAGACGCACCCGGAATACTTCACCATGTGATGGTGCGA
>JACAEV010000188.1 GCA_013388645.1 Syntrophaceae bacterium
ACAGCTTGGGCCTTGAACCAGTAAATATTAATTGCTCCGCTCATGACCGCCCGATCATTATCGCGGATCCCCTGCAAAACCAGCCCATAATCTTCATTGATCAACCTGCGAAAACCGAATAGGCAGATCAGCAGTGCGAAAACGGGAACATAAAGTTCAACCCATATGTTGGGAAGGGGCGAAAGGGCACTCATTCCCTCTGTTCCCCCAAGAATTTTTGTCGTCTCGATAAATCTGGCAAGCAGTAATGGAAAAGTCAAAGTGACGATGGCGAAATATACCCCCCTTAATCTCAAAACAGGAAGGAGCAATAAGGTGCTGAAAAGGGCACCACCCAGAGTGCCAAGAGGTATAGTTAGAATAGGCGGAAGCTTGAAAGCATAATTTAAATAACCTGCGATATATGCCCCCGTCCCAAAGAACAGGGCCTGGCCTAACGAGATCAATCCCACGGAGGCCATTAAATCCCAACTTAAAGCGAGCAAGGCGATCATACAGGTGATCATCAAAACCTTTTCCCAGTATAATCCAATTACCCCTTGTAAGAGTGGAAGAATGAGCAAGATAAGGACTGGCAAAACCCTTGGAAACATCAGATAGAATATTTCCCGATAAGAGGAAAGGGCAAAAATATCCTCACATCTCGCCTTAATCCCCCGATCCAGCCTTTCTCTTCTGAATTTCATAGATTCTCAAGCCTACGATGAACGATAAACGTTAAACGATGAACAATTCATAGTTCATAGTTCCAGGTTCATGGTTCATCGTTCGTCGTTGTTGTTCAGACTCTTTCCTCCAATTCTTTAAACTTTCCAAACAGACCTGATGGTTTAATCGTAAGCACTAAGACGATCGCTGCCAGATAAACGACCATCATCCATTCGGGCTTAAAGTAGGTTCCAGCGATGATCTGAGCATATCCGAGGATGAGGCTTGCCACAATAATTCCAGGAACGCTCTCCAACCCTCCGACGATTCCAACGGCAACGGCGATCAGCAAAACCTCATATCCTGTATTAATCGATATGATGCCAAGAGGAAGAATGACGATTGAAGCCACTGAGGCCATGGCTGATCCGAAAGCTAAACTGATGGCAGCAGTTCGGTCTGATTTGATACCAAGTGAGATCGCTGTTCGCTCATTCTGGGCGATTCCTCGAAAGGCCAAACCAATTCTTGTGTGATGGGTAAAGAAGTAAAGAAAGAGGACTAACCCCAGACCGATCCCAATGATGAAAATTCTTTGATAATCGAGGGGGACGCCAGCGACCATAATCATCCCCTTTTTCAAATAGGGAAGAGTAAACTCGTAGGTAACAAATCCCATCCAGCGAAAGAGCTCCAGTATTCCTACCCCCAAGGCAAAGGTGGCAATCACCTCGGACAAAGGTATCCCTCTTACCCTTAAAAGGATGACCCAGTAAGTGACAAACCCAAGAAGTCCAACCACGCCTATCGTTATTGGGATGGCAAGAAGAAAAGGAAACTTAAGATAATTGAGGAGTATCCAAATGACAAATCCACTGAAGATATAAAATCCTCCGTAAGCGAAATTAGCTACACCACTGATGCCAAAAGTGAGGCTAAACCCTAAAGCGGTCAAAGCTAAAATAACACTATTTACCAAACCATAGATAATAATGCTGGGTAGCATATTTTTTCTATTTAATAAAAGGGGCGACCTTTTATCATAAGATCGCCCCAAAAAATTTCAAAGACTCTCTTACTTCATATAAGGAGGAAGTTTAATCTTCCCCTCTGCAACGATATCTGGGTACACAACGACTCTGTTTCCAGGCTTCACCCATTGAAAACCAACTCCTAAGGCCGTCTCCTTAGGGTCATTGCCAAATATAACCTGATGATCTTTTCCAAATCTGATCCTACCAATGGCACCCATCATATCTGTTTGTTCAAGAGCTTTAACTACTGCATCAGGTTCAACGGTTTTGGCGCGCTCAAATGCACTGGCTAAAATATAAATCGAGTCATAGCTCGGTCCCGGACCATGACCGGAGAGTTCGGTTCTGGCTTTCTCTCCCCATTTTTTGCCATAATTTTGGTTAAATTCCACTGACTTTGGCACTGCCTTCACCGGAATGGGTCCTACTTCGTAAACCATATTTATGAATCCATCCACTTCTCCTTCAAAGACCTTCCAAGCATTTTCACAAGAAATCGGGCTAATAAAACCCGCAAGCAAAGCCGGAATTTGCATTGCGCGAGCCTGTTTCAGCAAGATACCGCTCTGTGGCATATCAAAGATGGGAACGACGACTTGGGCTTTTTGGGTCCTCACTTTAATCATGGAGGGAGAAAAATCAGAAGCCCCTGTTGCATAGGTATCGAAAGCCGCCACATCCCATTTATTTTCTTTGAACCACTTTTCAAGGCCTCCTCCTGTCCCCTTGGCCCACAATACGTCCTGAGTAATAATATAAGACTTGTTGAAGCCAAATTCTTTATTGATAAACCCCATGACACCACCTAAATACATAGCCAGGTAAGGGGCGTTCAGGCAATTTCGAAAAATATATTTGTATTTGTCATACTCCTCTGACACCTTTTTTTGCATGAGCGGGGTCATGGCAATGCTGCAAATGTAGGGTAATTTATACTTGGACATCAGGTCCATGGATGAAAGAAGAACCTCAGAGCGGAAATTACCCAATGCAATCGCATGGGGTTTCTTTTCCAGGATCAGTTTTTCCGCTGCTGTCAATGCGTCATGAACAGGAATCCCTGGCTCGTGTTCCCTTGTGTCGATTGAATAGACTTCGATTTTGTGCTTTGTACTGCCTACCTGTACACCGCCTTTTGCATTGATCTCATCCCTCGCCATCTGGATGGCCATCCACCCGTCCCGCCCTTCAATGGAACCCAGAGCGGTTGGAACGCCAATGACAATTGGATCGCCAGGCTTCAGTTGAGCGTGTGAGGTAAGAGGGAAACTGAACAGTAATGCAAGTCCCAAGAAACCAAAAATTATCCCCTTTTTCATAACCCTATCCTCCTTTGTAAAAGATTTAGAATAGCAGAGGCTAATATTACAAAATCAATAACTTTTGTCAATACTTAAGTTGGAAAACTCTATTTTTGAGGAAATATAACAATTTATTCGAAATTTGTATTTTTAAAATAATTTGGTATAATATTTATACCAATTAAAATATTTTGTCAATAAAAAAATTATTGCAAACTTTTTCTTTTTAATATATTCTGATGTTGGTCAAATAATGGATGGAGTGCTCTAAACCAATGGCGAAGTTTAAGCCCATAAAACAGTTGCGAATCTCAGAGGAAGTTGCTGAACAGCTTAAGCAGTCAATCGTATCAGGTCATTTCAAGCCTGGAGAGAAACTACCGCCTGAAAGAGATTTAGCAGAAGAGTTCCAAGTAAGTCGTGTGGCCATTCGAGAGGCTCTTCGGAAATTAGAGCATGCCGGATTTATTGTAACACGGCAAGGAGCCACAGGTGGTGCTTATGTGACTGACTTAAATTTCGAATATCTGATAAATGCTTTCTTAGATCTATTCCTCGCCGACAAGATTTCGATTCCTGAACTACACCACGTGAGGCTTCTCATTGAACCAGAGGTGGCCCGATTGGCGGCATCGAATATTACCCCAGAATATGCTCAAAGGCTGAAAGAGGCTTTGGAAATTGAAGAGCTTCCTATAACAACCCTATCCATTGATATCGACAGGAAACAAAGAGTCCATATCATTTTAGCCGAGATGTGCGGAAATCGCTTCTTTGAAGCGCTCATAAGATCTTTATTGGGATTGACTAAAAAAGTGGTTGAAGCTGTTAATCCTGACCCTGATTACGTACATCCAAGAGGAATGCATCATTCGGTGGTGGAGGCAGTGGTGGCTGGTCATGCTGAAGCCGCAGCTGCGGCTATGAAAAAGCACACCCTTGACTTCGGCGAGAATTTTATCAAAATGGAGAGGACCTACCGAGAAAGAAATTCACTCACGAGAGTTTAAACGATTGCTTTCTCTCCTTGGCATTATTAGATTCTCTATCGTCCCTTCTTGAGAGATAAAAAATATAAATTCTTGTAATTCCATAACCCAGAAGACC
>JACAEV010000214.1 GCA_013388645.1 Syntrophaceae bacterium
AGGAATACCGATGGCAGAGATAGCGAGACACGTGGGGGTATGTGGATCAGCTGTCGTTAAGGCAATTCGAAAGATGGAGTTGGCGGATAAAAATTCATAGATTTCATCAACGTCCCCTAAATATACGTCCCCTATATAAAAACTAATGAGAGGGTTGATGGCAAAGAAAATAATGATCGATTGCGATGTGGGAGTAGATGACGCCTTGGCCTTGATCCTGGCTTTCCACTCTCCTGAATTAAAAGTCGAGGCGGTAACTGGAGTGAATGGAAATGTCCCTATAGAAATGGTTTTCACAAACATTCAGAAGGTTCTTTCTCTTATCAAACCTAAGAAAAAACCACTTATTGCTAAAGGAGCAGATAGGCCATTGATGGGGCAACCGCTCTATGCCCATTCAGTCCATGGGAAAAGCGGGCTGGGAGAGGCCACCATTGAAATGGAAGAAGGACAAGAGTGGTGGAAATCCTTCGCTGGGTCTGCGGATCAACTGATCACGAGGTTCGCCTATCAATTTCCGGGTGAATTGACATTGATCGCCATTGGACCTTTGACCAATCTTGCCCTGGCAATCCTGAGAGATCCAAAGGGATTCAAGAAATTGAAGGAGATTGTGATCATGGGAGGAGCCGTTCGGGCAAATGGAAATGTTACTCCTTTTGCAGAATTTAATATCTTCTCTGATCCCTTGGCTGCAAAGATGGTCTTGAAATCAGGATTGCCGATGACATTGGTTCCTCTTGATGTGACGCATCAGGTCTGTCTGACTCCTTCTCTGATCGAAGAGCGAATAATGCCAATGAACAATCCTTTTTCCGAATTCACAATCGATGCTATCGGCTATGACGTTCAATCCCGGCGGTTTCGAAGAGAAACGGATTTCATCTATCTTCACGACCCTTTGGCTGTGGGCGTAGTTATTAAACAGGATCTGGTGAAAAAAGAAAGATTGTCACTGGATATCGAAACCGAGGAAGGGGACCACTTTGGACAAATCCTAAAAACAGAGGGTACCCCGAACATCGAAGTCTGTTTAGAAGTCGATTCAAAGGGATTCCTCGATCTCTTTCTAACGAAATTAGGTTAAATGGATGGCAAAGAAAATCCTTGTTCTTGGTAGTTCCAATGTTGATCTCATTTTAAAAATTCCCCGTTTTCATGACCCGGGCGAAACCATCCGGTGCGAAAATTCAATAACAGTATTTGGTGGAAAAGGGGCTAACCAGGCCATCACCGCAAAACAACTTGGTGGAGATGCACTCTTGATGACCAAAGTAGGTCACGACCCGTATGGAAAATCTTATCGTCAATATCTGATTAAAAAAGGTCTTCATTCAAAATTGATTCTCGAAGATAAAAAACTCCCAACAGGAATGGCAGTCATCGAATTAACCCAAAAGGGAGAGAATCGCATCATCGCCTCTCTGGGAGCAAATGGTTCCCTTTCTGTCCGTGACCTTAAAACATTAGCGCCATACTGGAAGGAAGTTGGCATTTTTATCACCCAATTGGAAATACCTATTGAAACGGTCGAGATGGGTCTGAAATGGGCTAAGGACCATCAAGCCCTGACCCTCCTCAACCCATCACCGGCCATCAAGCTTTCACCCCGACTTCTTTCTCTGGTTGATTTCATCGTGCCGAATGAGGTCGAGGCTCAATTTCTCACGGGAATTGAATGGAAGGAAGCGAAAGATATTCGGAAGATTGCCCAAAAACTGCTTGAAATGGGGCCAAAAAATGTGGTGATCACCCTGGGCTCAAAAGGTCTATTCTTCCTTAATGAGACGGAAGAAATCCGAATGAAGGCGTTTAAAGTAAAAGTGATCGACACGACAGCAGCAGGGGATGCTTTTATGGGGGCTCTCGCCCATAGCCTCTCTCGAGGCAAACCCATTCGAGAGGTTTTGAGATTTGCAAACGCAGCGGGTGCCCTTGCCACGACCAAATTAGGTGCTCAACCTTCTCTTCCCTCCTGGAAAGATTTAGATAGGTTTCTCTCCAGAATTAATTGACATAACCCCTTGTACTATCTCTTACTAAAGGTCTCCCTACAGGCGGGCGGATATCGCCTTCCTCTCAAAAAAATCATCCACTTGATCAGATTTTCGTGTGAATTCCTGACGGATCTTAAACCTTCCTAATCAATCAATGAGGCATCGCGAAATCTCTTGAAAAAAGCTTGACAAGATTTTTAATTGGTGTAAAATAATGAAACAGTATTTCGTAATGCGGAACGCTCATTATGACCATCTCAAACCCATCTAAGCCAAATAATCTTGTTCAGACGATTGAAAGAGCTGCTTTGATCCTTGACATCTTAGGTCAAAGCCCCCAGGGAATTAGTATCCGCGACTTATCTTCAAAAATGAACCTTCCCAAGGGAACGACTCACCGTCTTCTATCTTCTCTTTCTTATTTCGGTTATGTCCGCCAGGATTCTAAAACGAGAAACTATTTTCTTGGTTTTAAATTAGTGGAACTGGGTAATCTTCTCCTTAGCCAACTGGATCTCCGAAAAGAAGCCGAACCCTTCCTCAGAGACCTTGCTGAAAGAACAAAGGAGACAGTTCACATGGTCTTTCTTGACCGAGGTGAGATCGTCTATATCGATAAGGTGGAACTTGATCATAATCCCAGTGGTCTGAGAATGGCCTCCCGGATCGGCCTCCGAAACCCTGCCCATAGCTCTGCCGTAGGCAAGGTTCTTCTATCTCACCTGCCCGAAGAGGAATTGAACAGCCTGATTAAAGAGAGAGGCCTACCAAAGAGAACGGAGAATACCATTACCGATCTTACTCAGTTGAAAGAACATTTAAAGGCGGTGCGAACCCAGGGATACGCCATTGATGATGAGGAGAACGAGAAAGGAGTTCGTTGTGTAGCTGCCCCACTTTATAACGAGATTGGTAAAGTGGTGGCTGCCATTAGTATTTCAGCTCCCGCCTTTCGAGTCACCAAAAAGGTTATTCAGGAAAGCTTGAAAAAGGAGGTGATGGAGACGGCTTTCAAGATTTCTCAGAGATTGGGTTATCAAGAAAAGAGGTAATTCAGAGTTAAAAGTTATGAGTGATGAGTAATGAATTATAAATCGGGAATTTGGAATTTTTAAAAAAAGGAGGAAGGAAAAATGAAAGGGTTGAAGGATTTTTCTAAGTTGGCAGCTGTGTTGACAGTTTTATTTTTTACCATAGCTTTTTATGGATCACCAGCATTAGGACAGCAGAAGTATGTCCTAAAGTTTAACCATGTGTTGGGTCCAAAAGAACCCTATCACGCTGGATTTCAAAAATGGGCAAAAGCGGTTGAGGAGAGGACAAAGGGCGGTCTTAAAATCGAAGTCTTTCCCAGCGCCCAACTTGGCGTGGAAGAGGATATATTGGAACAAATCAGGGCAGGCGCCAATGTAGGCCAAAACACCGACTCAGCGCGCATGGGTAATTATGTCCCAGGCATAGCCGTTATGAATGGCCCGTATTTTGTGGAAACCCTCGGCGGAGTGGAAAGATTGAAGAAGATGCCAACGGTACAGGGTTGGCTTGACGAACTAGCCAACAAATTTGGTTTTAAAGTCCTGTCATTTGGTTGGGTCCAGGGTTACAGACATTTTTTTACGCATAAGCCAGTCCGAAGCCCGGAAGATTTAAAGGGTCAACGTATCAGAACCCCTCCTGCCCCGATCTGGCAGGAATCTGTGCGCGCCCTCGGCGCAACCCCTGTCGCCCTTGCGTTTGGAGAAATGTATCCGGCCCTACAGCAAAAAGTAGTAGATGGAGTTGAGCTGGTCTATAACAACATACCTGCCGGACGTTTCTATGAGGTCCTCAAGTACGTGAGCGAGACAGGACATATCATGCTGGTTAATTTCGAGGTCATCAGTGCAAAGTGGTTTAATGCTTTGCCTCCTGACTACCAAAAAATTCTTGTGGAGGAATGTGATAAAGCCGGGATGGAGACCTCTAAGCTCATCATCGAGAAGCTCGAAAAGGAAGTCAAGGCAGATCTGATCAAGAAAGGGATGATCATCGTCGATAATGTGAATTTACCGGCTTTCAGAAAGGCTGGGGAAAAAGCTTACGAGGTTTTGAAAATCGCCGACGTAAAGGAAAAAGTCCACAAGGAGCTCGGATTTAAGAAGTAGGAAGGGTCTATGAACCGGCTCCTCTCGTTGAAGGGCCGGCTCATCGGCTACCAGGCTGCTGAGAAAATCGATAATAGCCCAATTGGTCATTCTGAACTTGCTTAACCATCTAAACCCACATGCCCTAAAAAGGCATCACGAAGGATGAAAATACTGAATTAATCACCCCCACTCCACCCCTCCCCCCTTTGAGGAGGAGGGTGAGGGTGGGGGGTATTAGAGACCCTGAACCAAGTTCAGGATGACAAGGACGAAATTTTTCAGACTTCCGTCGATATTTTATTACCCTGAGGAAGATAAGGGTGAACGATGAAGAAGTTATATGAATATATCTGCAAAGGGGAAACCTTTTTAATTAAGGTTTTTTTGGTTTTCTTCGTGGCCTTGGTGTTCATTGCTGCTGCCACGCGATATGCTGGTTACCCCATTAATTGGTCGGTGGATATGGCGGTATGCCTTTTTGCATGGTGTACTTTCTTAGGTGGTGATGTCGCTTTTAGAAATAACAAGCTGATGAATGTGGAATTCCTGGTCAGCAAACTGCCAGTGAAAAATAGAAATGTTATCGAACTCATCAATCTTTTCATTATACTCATATTCCTAATGGCACTTATAGGATATGGTGCTAAGCTTTCCTATACGACCCGATTCAGAGCTTTCCAGGGAATTCCATGGTTTAGCTATACCTGGGTGACCATAAGTGTGCCAATCGGAAGTATGCTCATGGTGATCACCACAATACTTAAAATCAGGGGAAAATTACTAATGATGCGGTGAGGAGAATTTTGATTTCAGGAGGATTGGGAAGATGCTGTTGGTCTTTATCTTATTTATTATTTTTCTGATAATGGGGATGCCCGTAGCCTTTGCCATTGGCATTGCAGGAACTTTCTTTTTTCTCCAGAATCCCCAACTGCC
>JACAEV010000208.1 GCA_013388645.1 Syntrophaceae bacterium
CTTGAGTTTTAGGTAATTCCCTCTTCACTCTTTCAATCAACGCCAATAGCTTCGGATCTTTCCCTTGTAATATAGAAACCCTCTTCCTCATCACACTCACCGCACTGTAATCCACCCCCATCCACTCCCCTATCTCCCTCTGATTCATCCCCCCATACCGATACAACATCTCCATCAATACCCCTCTGCCTACCCCCCTGTACCCCTTTCTCAGTATCTCCCCCCTCTCCACCTTAAACACATGGCAAACTATACGGATTATCCTCTCCGGCTCCACCTGGGCCAGTATCCTCTTCACCGCCGGAAGTTCCCTCGACTCCACCGCTACAGCAAATCATTACATAACGCAACCCAAAAAATAAAGCCTGGCTTCATTGTTTTGGAAACCAGGCTTTTTAAATCGCCCACCATTTTTTCTCCAGATAAAGAAGGATTATTCCTTAAATGGGAAAAAGATTTTTTGTATTCGGTCTGCCTTTATTTTTGATGTTAGTCATTTTTTCGGGTCTGTCAATAAAATAAATTTCACAAGCAACGTTTTTTCTTTTGCTATAATTTAAGCGGGATCCCTTGCCTCAATTTAGGTGTTAACGCCATTAGAATAGATAGTAATTATTGATACAATAAAAGAAGTTCCCAAAGACCTTGAAAATAATTTGATATCAAGATAAAGTTTAGTGGCTATCTTGCCAAGCCTTGGGTGTAAAAATTGTTAGGTTAGGGGTTGAGGTGAGCCTGCCTACCCTGCCTACCGGCAGGCACCCATTAAAAGGCGCAGGGAGGGGTGCCGGTTTCGTTGGCAGGTTAGGTCGTTGGGACGGTACAAGGCGGCCTCTTAACCCACAGGTTTAATCCACCTGACTTCCCGATTCTAAGAATTTGGCATACCTTTTGCTTTCAATTTTCGCTTTTGATTTGACATTTGTAAGTTTTTGGTATATTTAGAACTTTTAGGGATATTAATAAATGTCTGAAAAGATGAAGTATGTCATCATTGTTGGAGATGGGATGGCGGATTACCCGGTCGAGAGCCTCGGAGGTAAGACCCCATTAATGGTGGCTAAAACCCCCCACATGGATTTTATGGCGAGCGAGGGAGAGATCGGGTTAGTCAGGACAGTTCCTGAAGGTTTTAATCCAGGAAGTGAAATCGCCAACCTCTCCATTTTTGGTTATGATCCTATCCGCTATTACACAGGGAGAGGGCCCCTGGAAGCCGCCAGTCTCGGCGTTCACCTCTCTGATAATGATATCGCCTTCCGATGTAATCTGGTCACCTTGAAATCCAAAGATCATGGGGTGGTGATGGAGGATTTTTCCGCCGGCCACATTCGTGACGAAGAGGCGAGAGAGGTCATTCTCGATTTAAACAGAGAGATAGGAACGAAAGAGATACAATTTTTCCCAGGCGTGAGTTATCGCCATTTAATGGTATTGAGAAATGGGGCAGCTAAATTTTTAAATCTCGAAAAGGTAGAGCTTACTCCTCCTCATGATATTATTGGCAAGGAGATAACGGCCTTTCTTCCTCAAATGAATGACCCTCTTCTCGACTTGATGACCCGGTCTCAACAATTCCTCAAACATCATTCTATCAATGTGGCTCGTGAGGCGAAAGGGCTCCTCCCTGCAAATTCGATCTGGCTGTGGGGGCAGGGACGGTCTCCTCGGATGTTTACATTGAAAGAGAGATTCGGGATGGATGGATTTGTCATCTCGGCTGTCCACTTGATCAAGGGGATAGGGATTTTAGCAGGTTTGGAAGTCTTGGAAGTTCCAGGCATCACAGGATATTTCGATACGAATTATGAGGGGAAGGCTCAGTACGCTTTGGAGGGTTTGAAAAAGAAGGATTTTGTATATGTCCATGTGGAAGCCCCTGATGAGGCAGGACACATGGGAGACCTTCAATTAAAAGTCGATGCCATTGAGGTGTTTGACCAAAAGATTGTGGGGGCCATATTAAAAGGAATGAGAAATTTTGAAAGATATAAAATTTTGGTCCTCCCTGATCATCCTACTCCCCTTTCTGTCAGAACACATACTGCTGATCCAGTTCCCTATGTCATTTATTCCAATGAAAAAGGGAAAAGGAGTTGCCCGCATCGAAGATTTGACGAGGTTTCTGCCGGTCAATCAGGTATTTGCATCGAAAGAGGATTTGAACTGATCGAGAGATTTTATAATCCTGATAGTTCGGGATAAAGGCGCAGGGAGAAATGGTGAATACGAGAACAAAATATATATTTATGACAGGAGGTGTCGTTTCTTCCTTGGGGAAGGGATTAGCCTCGTCATCCATTGGTACCCTTTTGGAGCTGAGGGGGTTGAAGGTCAATTTTTTGAAATTCGATCCTTATATCAATGTTGACCCAGGGACCATGAATCCTTTTCAACACGGAGAAGTATATGTGACGGATGATGGGGCTGAGGCAGATCTCGATTTAGGACACTATGAACGGTTTTCGAATGTCAAGACGTCGAAGAAAAATAATTTTACGACCGGACAGATTTATGATTCGGTTATTTCTAAGGAACGGAGAGGAGATTACTTGGGGAACACGGTTCAGGTAATCCCCCATATCACCGATGAGATCAAATCGAAGGTTTTTGACCTTGCCCAAGATGTTGATATTGTGATTGTTGAGGTGGGTGGAACAGTGGGCGATATCGAAAGCCTTCCCTTTCTTGAAGCTATTCGACAAATTCGAGGAGACGTGGGGAGAGAAAACACCCTCTATATTCACCTGACCTTGGTTCCCTACATCCAGACAGCTGGCGAGTTAAAGACCAAACCCACCCAGCATAGCGTCAAGGAACTGCGTGAGATTGGCATCCAGCCGGACATTCTTCTTTGCCGGACCGACCGATTACTTTCCCCAGAGATTAAAGCAAAAATCGCCCTTTTCTGTAATGTGGAGAAAGAGGCGGTGATCACTGCCAAGAACGTGGAAACGATCTATGAACTTCCTCTCTTTTTCCATCAGGAAGGGTTGGACGAAAAGATCGTCGAGAAACTGAATATCTGGACAGGGCGACCCAATTTGAAAGGTTGGGAACGGGTCATCAAGAAGATCAAACATCCCCGTTTCGAGACCACGATCGCTGTGGTGGGGAAATACGTAGGTCTGGTCGAATCGTATAAAAGTCTCACAGAGGCTCTCATCCATGGAGGGATTGCGAATGATGCAAAGGTCTGTCTGACCTATGTGGATTCAGAGCAGGTAGAAAAAGAAGGGCCAGGACATCTTCTCAAAGAGGCCGATGGCATCCTGGTTCCAGGAGGATTTGGTTCAAGGGGAATCGAAGGCAAAATTAAAGCGATTCAATATGCGAGGGAAAAAAGAGTTCCATACTTTGGAATTTGCTTGGGGATGCAATGTGCTGTGATCGAAATCGCCAGGCATTGTGCTGGTCTGAAGGGAGCCCACAGCACTGAATTTGACCCGCATACTCCTTATCCTGTCATCTACCTGTTAGAGGAGTGGATGGATCGTGATCAGGTGGCTCAAAAACGAACGACGGATACGCCCAAAGGAGGGACCATGAGGCTGGGTGCTTACCCCTGCCGACTGGAAGAAGGAAGTCTGGCTCTTGAAGCTTATAATAAAAAGATGGTTTATGAGCGTCACCGGCATCGCTATGAATTTAATAACGCCTATATCGATAGTTTAGGAAAGGCAGGGTTGGAATTTACTGGTCTCTCTCCGGATAAGGGCCTGGTTGAGATTGTTGAGCTGAAAGGCCATCCTTGGTTTCTGGGATGTCAGTTTCATCCTGAATTTAAATCGAAGCCCATGGACCCTCATCCTCTTTTTAGGGAATTCATCAGGGCCTCGCTTCGGCGTGGGAAAAGGAAGTTAAAAAGGACACGGGCTACCAGGACGGAAGGAAAGATAAAGGAAGGGTGAGAGGATGGTGGACCCCTTCTGGTTCAGGGCGACCCTGCACCTTGGATAGTGCAGGTGGGAAGGAGATAGGAGTCATTGGATATCGTCAAAGAGGCAAAGCGAGTGTTGAGAGTAGAGGCCCAATCCCTCCTCGATTTAGCCGAACGGATTGACGAAACGTTCTCGCAAGCCGTTGAGCTACTTTATCGATGCAAGGGGAAAGTGGTGCTCATGGGAATGGGAAAATCAGGTTTGGTGGGTCGGAAGATAGCCTCCACCTTCGCCAGCACTGGAACCCCTGCCTTTTTCCTTCACCCCGCAGAAGGGGTGAACGGAGATTTTGGGATGTTGGCAAAGGAAGATGTGATCATCGCCATCTCCAACAGTGGGGAGACTCGTGAGCTTTTAGAAGTGCTGCCACTCATCAAACGATATGGAAATCGCTTGATCACCCTTACCGGAAATATTCACTCGACCCTGGCGAGGGCAGGGGACGTCAACCTTGATATTCGCGTGAAGGAAGAAGCCTGTCCATTGGGGTTGGCTCCTACCGCCAGCACGACCGCGACACTGGCAATAGGAGATGCCTTAGCGATTGCTCTCATGGGGAAGAAAGATTTCAAAGAAGAGGATTTTGCCATTCTTCATCCAGGGGGGACGTTGGGGAAGAGGCTCCTTCTCAAAGTAGAAGACCTGATGCATGTCGGGACATCTTTTCCGATGATATCGGAGAAGACCTTGATGAAGGATGCCATTTTCGAAATCACTTCGAAACGATTAGGAGTTACTGGGGTCTGCAACAATGAGGGACATTTAGTAGGGGTGATCACCGATGGGGATCTGAGACGAGCCTTGGAGAAATTCAGCGATCTTTTCAACCGAGAGGCGTCAGAGGTGATGACCAGAAATCCAAAATGGATCGAAAAAGACGCATTGGCCGCTAAGGCGGTGCAGAGGATGGAGGAGTTCTCGATTACGTCCCTCTTTGTCTTTAACCAGGCGGGGGATAAAGTGCCAGTGGGGATTATTCATCTTCACGATCTCCTAAAAGCAGGTGTCGTGTGAACCAAAACCAATGGGGGAATGGAATGTTGGAATAGTGGAGTGGGCCGAAATATAAACTCAATATTCCAATATTCCAGTTTTATTGTGAAAAAAGCTAAGATTGCCATTTTACTTTCTATCGTGCTCATCGTCGGGATTGTGCTCGTCACCCTCTGGGGAAACCTCCAAGAAAAAAAGGCCTCGGAAGCAGAGGAGAAAGTTCCCAAGATCTCCACGGGGGGCGCAGACATGCGATTGGAAAAGATCCAATTTGTTGAAGATAAGCACGGTCACAAGACTTGGGAGTTGGAGGCGAAATCGGCTCAGCAATTTCAAGATCAGAATATCGTGGTTTTAGAAGATGTTAAAGTGACCTTTTATGCAAAGGAGGGCCGAACCTTTTTCCTCACTGGAAGGCAAGGAAAGATTTATCAAGATTCAAAAAATGTGGATTTGGTGGGTGATGTGGTGCTGACCTCAGACGAAGGATATGAGTTAAAGACCCATTCGATTGCCTATCGCCATTCAGATAAGATCGTGAGCACTCAAGACCCGGTAGAGATCGAAGGGGAGCAGATTCGACTGACGGGCAAGGGGATGTTAGTCAATATCGAAGCCAAAACCTTTAAGATTCTTAGCCAAGTAAAAACTCAATTGAAGGGGAGAGGGAGAGTATGAGCCGACCAAAGGGGATATGTCCGATCATCATTCTATTTTTACTTTTTCTTTCTTTTATTTCCGTAGGAGCTCAGGAAAAAAAGGAGGCGAAGAAAGGCGGAGAGAAAGGGATCCAAGCAGACAAAGGGTTTGGATTTACCGCCAGCCGCGCGCCCATTGACATCACCTCAGATACGGTGGAAGCCGACCAAAAGACGAACACGGTCATCTTTAAAGGGAATGTGATCGCCAAGCAAGAAGACACCACGCTCTATGCCAATACCCTGACCATCTTCTATGACCCCAATACCAAAAAGCTGAAGGAGATTGTAGCGGTTGGAAACGTGAAGGTCGTTCAACTGGATCGCAGGGCTACTGGCCAAAAGGCCACCTTTGATCAAGATAAAAATAAGGTGATTATGGATGGAGAGGCAGTGGTTCGAGAAGGGGCCAATGTGATCAGAGGGGAACGAATTACCTATTACGTCGATGAAGAAAGAAGCGTTGTGGAGCCGGCGAAGGGAGGGCGGGTCAGCACCAGTATTACCCCTCCGCCCAAAGAAGAAGGGGAAGAGAAAAAGGCGAAAGAAGGAAAACCGAAAGAAGGGAAGCTGAGAGAGGAAAAGCCGAAAGAGGAAAAGAAAAAATAGGTTCGAATTAAAATTAAAACGAAACCCCTAAACTCATGATTCATCACTCTTCATTGAGGGAATAAACATGTCTCATCTTTTATGTGAAAATTTGACTAAGTCATTTCGTCACAAGAAAGTGGTCGATTCTGTAAATATTGAGGTTCAAGGGGGAGAGGTCGTCGGATTATTGGGCCCGAATGGGGCTGGGAAGACGACGATCTTTTACATGGTCGTCGGATTGTATCAACCCAACAGCGGGGAGATATACCTCAACGACGAACCGATCACCTCCCTTCCCATGTATTTGAGGGCACGGAAAGGGATCGGATATCTTCCTCAGGAGCCGTCCGTTTTTAGAAAGCTGACAACCGAAGAAAACCTCATGGCGATTTTGGAGACGCTTCCCCTTTCGAGAGAAGAACGCAAAGCCCGCTTGGAGAAACTTCTGAATGAGTTGGGGCTCTCCGCATTACGGAAGCAAAAAGCCTATGTTCTGTCGGGAGGAGAACGACGGAGGGTGGAAATTACTCGAGCCTTGGTGCTTTCCCCTTCCTTCATTCTCTTAGATGAACCCTTTTCAGGCATTGACCCCATTGCCGTATTGGATATCCAAGCCATCATCCGTCAATTGAAATCGAAGGGGATTGGAATTATAATTACAGATCATAATGTTCGAGAAACATTGGGCGTTTGTGATCGGGCGTATATCATCAATGAAGGACAACTCTTAGAAGAAGGTTCTCCCGAGAAGATTGCTCAAAGCGAGAAGGCAAGAAAGATCTATTTAGGAGAAGAATTCGAGTTGGGACGAAGACGTCGGGGTAAAAAGGAAGAGAAAATAGAGATAGATCTCCCTGCACAGGGGAGGTTATGGGATTGAGATGGCTTTAGAGCTCAAACAGGCACCTAAACTTGTCCAACAGTTGGTGATCACCCCCCAGCTACAACAGGCGATTCGGCTTCTCCAACTCACACGCCTTGAACTGGTTGATATGATCAGCCAAGAGATGAAGGAGAATCCTCTTTTGGAGGAGGTGGAAGAGGGAAAAGAGGCGCCGGAGGGAGACGTTCCCATGACGGAGCAGGGAGAAGGGGAATCTCCCCTCGAGCTGGAGCGCACCCCGGAGGTACAAGGAAATGGGGAAGGGACCGACGACTTCGATTGGGAGAACTATTTAGAAAATAGCAATCTCATCCCCTTCCAGAGACAAAGTCAGGAGGATGGAGAGGAGAGGCCCTCGTTTGAAAATTTTCTCGCCAAGAGGACGACGCTTACGGATCATCTTCAATGGCAACTCCAACTCTCCCATTTCAATCAGGAGGAGCATGAAGTCGGGATATGGATCATTGGAAATCTGGATGAAGATGGATATTTAAAGATTTCCGTGGAGGATATTTCTTCGGAAACGCATCTCCCAACCGAGGTGGTAGAGGGCGTTTTGCGGAGAATTCAGCAATTCGATCCCATCGGGGTGGCGGCCCGAGACTTAAAAGAATGTCTTCTCACTCAATTGGAACAGGTTTCCCCTCGGGATCCCATCGCAGAAAAAATTGTATCGGAGCATCTGTCGTTAATGAAAAATAGAAATTATCCAGCCATCGCTAAGCGATTAGGGGTATCCTTAGACCGGGTGAATCGCGCTGCCCAGCTCATTTCAAAATTGGACCCCAAGCCCGGAAGGGCCTTTGGGGGCGACGTGATCCAAGAGATCATCCCAGATGTCTATGTGTACAAAATCGAGGGGGATTATGTCATCTATCTGAATGACGAAGGGATCCCAAGGCTCAGGGTCAATTCCCTTTATCGAAATATTCTCAACGGAAGTCATCTCACACCGGAAGGAGACCGGAAGTATATTCAGGAAAAGCTTCGGTCTGCCCTTTGGCTCATTCGAAGCATCCATCAGCGCCAGAGGACCATCTACAAAGTGACGAAGAGCATCGTAAAATTTCAAAGAGAATTTTTAGATAAGGGAATCCAATTTCTAAAACCTTTGGTCTTGAGAGATGTGGCAGAAGATATTCAAATGCATGAATCTACCATCAGTCGCGTCACCCATAATAAATATGTTCACACCCCGCAAGGAATTTATGAATTAAAATTCTTCTTCAATGCAGGGATCACTTCAACTCAAGGGGAGACCCTTGCATCGGAAAGCGTCAAAAATCTTGTCCGGGAGATCATCGCCAAAGAAGATCCAAGAAAACCTTATAGCGATGAAAAACTCGTTCAGATCCTTCAAGGGATGAACATTCACATCGCCCGCAGGACGGTTTCGAAATATCGTGAGATGATGAAGATCCTATCCTCTAATGAGCGGAGGAAGATCGTTTGACCCTGACCAACATTGGGGATCGGTAGGGGGATGCCATGCATCCAGATACATTCAAACATAAGGAGTGGACACATGCAGGTTGCGGTGACATTTCGACATATGGAAACCGACGAAGGCATCAAAGCTTATGTCAAAGGGAAGGTGCGTAAACTTCAAAAATATATTGAGAACCCAAGAGAGATTCATGTCGTTTTGGTAGCAGAGAAATTCCGTCATGTTGCGGACATGACGATGATCGGGAATGGGGGGGCATTCAATAGTCAGGGGAGGGATAGTGATCTCTTCGCTGCCATCGACCAGAGCGTGGAAAAAATGGAACGCCAGATTCGGGAACGGAGAGAAAAGGTCAGACGGAAGAGGGGGAATCCTTCTTCTCTCAAGAGCTCCCTTCAAGAGATGGGAGAGATGAGCGGAGGAAAAGAAGGGGAAGAGCTCTCGACATTGATCCGGAAAAGACGTCTTATTGCCAAACCCATGTCTCTTGAGGAGGCCGTTTCTCAAATCCTGCTTTCTAAAAAAGATTTTTTGATATTTATCAATTCGGATTCTGGATTGATGAATGCGGTTACTCGCTCTAAAGACGGAAGTATTGAATGGGTGGAACCCCATCCCAAGTGAAGCGTCAGGGAGTCATCGAGAGGGAACGATGAAGGTCATGGATTATTTGAATGAGGAGTGGGTGATCGCTGATTTGCAGGGCATGGACAAGTCATCCGTTCTGAGAGAATTGTCCAACCCCTTGGTCCAACCTTGCCAGGTGACCTCTGCGGAGGAGTTGCTTCAAATCCTTCTCGAACGGGAAAAGTTGGGTTCGACAGGAATTGGCGATGGGATTGCTATTCCTCATGGCCGTTTGAAAAAGTTGAAAAAGTTTGTGATCTCCTTTGGTCGGTCCATCAAGGGGATCGATTTCGATTCCATTGATGGGAAACCCAGCCACCTTTTCTTTCTGGTCATGGCCCCGGAGAATTCGGCAGTGGAAAATCTAAAACTTCTGAGCCGAATTGTCACGCTGTTAAAAGAACCTTCTCTCAAGAAGAAATTGTTGGAAGCTCCCTCCCGTCAGGAACTCTTTAAGATCATCGCCGAGGAGGATGAGAAATACTAACCCATGAATCATCTCGTCGTCCAAGAGTTGGAGCAGAGTCAAGAACATCGTCTGGAGCTCACCCTATTAGCGGGGCGAAAGGGGTTGAAGAAGAGAATCACCCATTCTCAAGTGCAGAAGATGGGATTAGCTTTGACGGGTTTTACAAAATTCGTCAATCCAGAGCGTCTTCAGATCATCGGGAATACAGAAATGGCTTACTTCAATACCTTGACCCCAGAGATGCAAGAAAAAGTGATCCACCAAATCTGCAATCTTCCGTTATCTTGTTTAGTGATCACTCGGGGTTTAGAGGTCCCGGAGCTTCTTCTCCGAGACGCCGATGAAAAGGAAATCCCCGTCTTTCGAACGAACCTCCGTTCCTTTGATTTTATTGAGAAAGTCACAAAATATTTAGAAGAAAAGCTGGCTTCTACCAGTAGCCTCCATGGAGTGCTCATGGATATTTTCGGCGTGGGCGTTCTCATCCTCGGAAAGAGCGGAATTGGAAAAAGCGAATGTGCATTGGATCTTATTCTCAGGGGGCACCGATTGGTCGCAGACGATATGGTTCATGTCCAGAAACGGTCTCCCTCCTCAGTCTTCGGAAGCGGTTTTGAGGTGATCCAACACCATATGGAGATCCGGGGTTTGGGAATCATTAACATTCGGAGCCTGTTTGGCGTGGAGGCCATCCGGGAGCGGAAGAAAGTGGAGCTCGTCTTAGAGCTCATGGAATGGGATACCCATCGAGACTATGATCGCTTGGGGTTTGAGGAAGAAAAATTTTCTATCCTGGGGGTTGATCTTCCGATGCTGAGGATCCCCGTCACACCGGCTCGGAACTTGACGACCATCATCGAAGTGGCTGTCCGCAACCACTTATTGAAAGGGATGGGGTATGACTCGGCGTTGGAGTTTGAGAAAAAGCTACTTCGTAAAATGGAAGAAAGAGGGGGAGATACCCTTGAGATCGAGGGCGAAGTGGAGTGAAGAATATACGGTTGATCCTCATCAGCGGGCTTTCAGGGTCGGGCAAGACAACGGCCATCAAGGCCTTAGAGGATATTGGTTTTTATTGCGTTGACAACCTTCCCATCCTCCTTTTACCCAAATTCATCGAACTTATTGAACAGTCAGGGGGAAGGATATCCAAGGTGGCTGTGGTGGAGGATATCCGAGGAGAGGCAACGTATCCATCTTCTCGTGAGCCCTCCCATCAGGTGGGTTCAGGGCGATCAGAATTCCCTCAAGGGGAGACGAATTTTTTAGAGGATCCGAGGACAATCATTCAACATCTGAAACAAGAGGGGTATCCGATCGAAATCCTCTTTTTAGAATCCTCTGACCCCGTCCTGATGAGGCGTTTCAGTGAAACCCGTCGTCAGCATCCTTTAGCCTTAGGAGGATCGATTCGCGAAGGGCTCCGATTAGAACGAGAACGACTCCAATGGATTCGGGATATGGCGAATCAGGTCATTGACACCTCTCAATTAAATGTCCACCAACTCAAAGAAAAAATCCAAAAATATGCCCAGGAGGAACGAAGCGGAAGTCAGATGACCGTGGTCCTCCTTTCCTTCGGTTATAGTTTTGGGATTCCTTTCGAGACGGACCTCCTGATGGATGTTCGGTTTTTACCCAATCCTTATTTTGTAGAAGAGTTGAAGCGATTGAGGGGGGATCATCCGAAAGTGGCAGAATATGTCCTTCAATGGGAGGAAACCAAAGTCTTTTTGCAACATGTTCAAGCGTTCATTCGTTTTCTTCTCCCTCTCTATGAGCGGGAGAGAAAAACTCATTTGACCATTGCTGTGGGATGTACCGGCGGAAGACACCGGTCCATTGTCATTGTGAACCGATTGGCAGAGATGCTCCGAGATGAATTAATAAAAAGAGGAGTTTTTCTGTCCGTCCAACACCGCGATGCGGAGAAGGGATGAGGAAAGAGATGGTGGGGGTCGTGGTCGTGACACATTGCCACTTGGCGGAGGAGATGATCTGCGCTGCTCGATTAGTCGTGGGGGAAGAGTTGAAACACTTTCAGCCTGTTTCCATCGACCCCAAGGAGGGATCGGAAGAAATACGAGAGAAAATCATCGCCGCCATCCGAAAGGTGGAAGGGGGAAAAGGGGTACTCATCTTGACGGACATGTATGGAGGGACTCCCTCCAATATCAGCCTCTCCTTCTTGGAGGATAAAAAGATCGAAGTGATCACGGGGGTCAACCTCCCCATGCTCTTAAAATTAGCGACCTACCAGAACGATATGGAACTCGAAGCATTGGCCGCCTTCATTACCGATTACGGTCAAAGAAATATCAACCTTGCCAGTGAGGTATTGAAAAAAAGAGTGGAAAAGAAGAAAAGCTAAGGTTGAAATTCTGTTTTTTGGGTAAAGGTTATGGTTACGAAGCCCGTTTGGTTTAGCGGAGAGGGTGACGTTAAATTCTTAGAACCAGACATAACCGAATGACGATATGGGCATCGTTACCCTTCCCGTGGGAGCCTACTTTTGATTGGGATGGAAATTCAGACCTTCACGATTCGAAACCGTTTAGGACTCCATGCACGTGCTGCAGCGCTTTTGGTGAAGACCGCCAATCGGTTTATTTCAGAGATCGTCATTGAGAAAGATGGTTTAGAGGTGAATGGAAAATCGATCATGGGCATTTTGATGTTGGCGGCCTCTAAGGGTTCGAAAATAACAGTGAAGGCAGATGGAAAAGATTCGGTTCTGGCGATGAAAACCCTATCGGAATTGTTTGAGAATAAATTTGGTGAGGAATAAAAGATGGCGGTTCAGCAGCAGGTCAATAAGTTCATCCAGGGGATCGGAGCCTCCTCAGGGATCGTCATTGGGAAAGCCTATCTGGTAGAACGATTTAAAGTCCGTCTTCCTCAGAAACGAATCGAAGAAGGAGCAGTGGAAGGAGAGGTGAAAAGGTTCCTCAATGCGATTCAAGATTCAAGGGACCAGCTCACCGAAATTAAAGAAAAAATTCTGGATCCACAGATGCGAAAGCATGCTTTTATTTTGGATGTCCATTTGATGATCCTGAATGATGAAATGCTGATTCAAGACACCGTGGATACGATTCGACAGAAACAGGTGAATTCGGAATGGGCTCTGGATCTCACGTTAGAAAAGCTGGACACGGCCTTTAAGGCGATCGAGGATGAATATTTAAGAGAGAGGCGAAGTGATCTTCACTATGTCTCATCTCGGATTTTTCGAAACCTCTTAGGGAAGAAACATGACGACATCACCAAAATCAAAGGGAAGGTGATCATTGTCGCCCATGACCTTTCCCCCGCCGATACCCTTCAGATGAATCTGGAACACGTTGCCGGATTCATCACCGACATTGGCGGGAAAATTTCGCATACCGCCATCCTCTCCCGATCGCTGGGTATTCCGGCGGTGGTCGGTCTGGAAGTGGCGACTTCCCTCATCAACGGAGGGGATCTCTTGATCATCGATGGGGATACCGGAGAGGTGGTGATCAATCCCTCTGAAGAGGTTTCCCAATCCTTTATCAAACGGAAACGTCGGATTCAAACCTTAGAGAGAGAAATCCTCAAATATGCCTCCCTGCCCGCAGAGACAAGAGACGGAGTGCGGGTTCGTCTTCAGGCCAATATTGAGATGATAGAAGAAGTCCCTTCCGCAAAGATGCACGGCGCAGAAGGGGTCGGACTTTATCGTACGGAGATTCTCTATCTCAATCGCAAAGATCTTCCAACGGAAGAAGAACATTTTCAAACCTATCGACGTCTCGCTGAGAACATTTATCCTTCAACGGCCACCATTCGAACTTTGGATGTGGGGGGGGATAAGTTTCTTTCCAATTATTCAAAAAACAATGAGTTGAACCCGGCCTTAGGGTTGAGGGCAATCCGTTTCAGCATGAAAGAGACCGATATTTTCAGAACCCAGTTGAGGGGAATTTTGCGGGCCAGCGCTTATGGAAAGTTGAGGATCCTTTTCCCGATGATTTCGGGGATCGAGGAAATACGGCAGGCCAAAGCATTGGTTGAAGAAGAGAAAAATGGTTTATTGAAGGCGAAGGTCCCCTTTGATCAGGGGATCGAAATTGGGGCGATGATTGAGATCCCTTCTGCCTCGATCACGGCTGACCTTCTGGCCCGTGAGGTCAATTTCTTCAGTATCGGGACGAACGATCTCATCCAGTATGCTCTCGCCGTCGATCGGATTAATGAACATGTCTCCTATCTCTATGAGCCACTTCATCCAGCCATTCTGAGAATTATTCGGGGGGTCGTCCAATCCGCACATCAAGCCGGAATTCCCGTCGCCATCTGCGGAGAGATGGCTGCAGAACCGGCCTATGCCTTGATACTGTTAGGGATGGGATTGGATGAATTCAGCATGAATCCGATTTCTATTCCCAAGGTGAAGAAAGTGCTTCGTCTTTCAAGATTTGAGGAAACCCAGACTCTTGTAGACCAGTTGTTTCAGCTTCCAACCGCGTCCGAGATTGAATGTTTTGTGCGAAGTTGGATGGCCAAACGATTTCCAGACCATTTAATTGAGTGTTATACAGAAGAAGTGAAAGCATAAACCCCTCACCTTCTTCTCTTCTTAAAGGGAAGGATCAGGGGAAAAAGGAGGAAAGATTCCATGGCGATGACAGATTTTTTATTCACCTCGGAATCGGTCACAGAGGGCCATCCCGATAAAGTGGCCGATCAGATTTCGGATGCCATCCTGGATGCCATTATTGCTCAGGACACCAACGCCCGAGTTGCCTGTGAAACGATGGTGACGACAGGAATGGCCATTATCGCAGGAGAGATCACTACTTCCTGTTACGTTCATATGCCGTCCATAGTACGGGAGACGATCAAAGAGATTGGATACAATGATTCAGCGATGGGGTTCGATTGGGAGACCTGTGCGGTGATCACCTCAATTGATGAGCAGTCTTCCGATATCAAACAAGGGGTAGATGAAAAGGAAGATCATGAACAGGGAGCGGGGGATCAGGGACTGATGTTCGGCTACGCCTGTGATGAGACGCCCGAGTTGATGCCCATGCCCATCATCTTCGCGCATCGGCTGACGCGGCGATTGGCTGAGGTGCGGAAGAAGAAGATCCTCGATTTTTTAAGGCCCGATGGGAAATCTCAGGTGACGATTCAGTACATCAACGGGAAACCGACCCGTGTGGATTCAGTCGTCATCGCCGCCCAGCATTCCGACCGTATTTCTTATGAGAAGTTGAGGGATGGGATTATCGAAGAGGTCATCTTTAAAATCATTCCTGAGCAATTACGAGACAAGAACACCAAATATTACGTCAATACGACTGGACGTTTTGTTATTGGAGGACCGAAAGCCGATTGTGGCCTCACAGGAAGGAAAATCATCGTCGATACATATGGAGGAGTGGGCAGTCATGGCGGGGGGTGCTTTTCAGGGAAAGACCCCACCAAAATGGACCGGAGCGCTTCCTATATGGCAAGGCACATCGCCAAGAATGTGGTTGCTGGGGGTCTGGCAGAGAAATGCGAAGTTCAAATTGCCTATACCATTGGAAGAGCCCAGCCTGTCTCGGTCATGATCGACACCTCGAGGACATCAAAGATTCCTCCGGACGAAATTGCAAAGATCATCAATGAGCATTTTGACATGAGGCCCAAAGCGATCATCAAATACCTCGATCTCCTTAAACCGATTTATAAAAAGACGGCATGCTATGGACATTTCGGTCGGAATGAACCCGGGTTTACATGGGAGAGTACCCATCGAGCAGAGGAATTAAGAAAGGCCGCCGGCCTTTAAAGAAGTTCGGAGTTGGGAGTTTAGAGTTCGGAGTTTTTTTACTTCTCCGAACTCCGAACTAAATACTACGAACTCATTTGGGAGAAACCATGGACTACGATATTAGGGATATTTCATTAGCTAAAAAGGGGCGACTTCGGATGGAATGGGCAGAGATGGCCATGCCCGTTTCGAAATTGATCCGGTCTCGCTTTGAAAAGGAGAAACCTTTAAAAGGAATGCGACTTTCCGCCTGCCTCCATGTGACCACTGAGACGGCGGTATTGATGAGGACCCTTTTGGCAGGGGGAGCGAAACTTGCTCTCTGTGCCTCCAATCCATTAAGCACTCAGGATGATGTTGCTGCCTACCTGGTTAGGGATCTCCATATCCCTGTTTATGCCATCAAAGGCGAAGATAGTAAAACCTATTATACTCATATCCAGAAGGCTTTGGCTCACCTTCCTCATCTCACCATGGATGATGGGGCGGATTTAGTCTCCTCTCTCCATTTCATCGCTTTAAAAAAATGGAAGGAACTCTCTCCATCCGTCCGAAAATGGGCAGAAGGTCTTTCTCCATCCAAAAGGGAGGAGATGATCAATGGAGTCATCGGAGGAACTGAAGAAACCACTACCGGTGTGATCCGCCTCCGCTCCATGGAGACCACTGGGGTACTTCTTTTTCCGATTATTGCAGTCAACGATGCAGAGACCAAACACTTTTTTGATAACCGATATGGCACAGGACAGTCTACCGTCGATGGGATCATCCGGGCCACCAATCGGTTGATGGCGGGCGCCACCTTTGTCATCTCAGGTTATGGATGGTGCGGAAAAGGATTGGCGATGAGGGCAAAAGGAATGGGGGCTAATGTCATCGTCACGGAGGTCAATCCATTGAGGGCTCTGGAAGCGGTGATGGATGGATACCGGGTGATGCCTATGGCTGAAGCGGTGGAGGTGGGGGATGTTTTTTGTACGGTTTCTGGAAATGTCAATGTCATCCGGAAGGAACATTTTCTAAAAATGAAGGATGGGGCCATCATTGCCAATTCAGGACACTTTAATGTGGAACTCGATTTGAATGGCCTTCGTGAAGTGGCCACATCTCATCGAAAAATCCGTGATTTTGTCGATGAGTTTCATCTAAAACAAGGCCGCAGGGTATATCTATTGGGCGAAGGGAGATTGATCAATCTCGCCTCTGCAGAAGGTCATCCCTCGAGCGTCATGGACATGAGTTTTGCCAATCAGGCCCTTGCCTCTGAGTATTTGGTAAAACACCATCATACGCTTCAGAAAAGAGTTTACCCCGTTCCTCTGGAGATTGATCAAGAAATCGCTCGAATCAAACTTCTTTCGATGGGGATTCAGATTGATCATCTGACTAAAGAACAGTCCCACTATTTATCTTCATGGGAGCAAGGCACCTAAGTTCCTAAGGAAACCGCTTCCAACACGTTCGATGAGACGAAGAAAGACACGTCAAATTTCAATCGGCTCTGTAAAGGTGGGGGGGAATGCTCTAATTTCTGTTCAATCGATGACCAAGACCGATACCCGGGATATCCAAAAGACGGTCCAACAGATTCAACGTCTGGAGGCAGCAGGATGTGAAATCATTCGAGTGGCGGTGTTAGATGGAGAGGCAGCCCGGGCGATTGCCGAGATCAAAAAGAAAATAACCATACCCCTGATTGCCGATATCCACTTCCACCCTCATCTGGCCTTGATGGCCATGGAATCTGGAGCGGATGGGCTGCGAATCAATCCCGGGAATATTGGAAAGAGAAATCGGCTGATGCCAATCGTCAGGGAGGCGAAGAATCGTTCTGTCCCCATTCGAATTGGAGTGAATTCTGGTTCGATCGATAAAGAGTTATTGAAGCGGTATGGGGGAGCGACCCCTGAAGCGATGGTCTCAAGTGCCCTCCGTACAATTGAGTGGATGGAAGACCTTGATTTTCATTCGATCAAAGTTTCTTTAAAGGCGTCGGATGTGACAAGGACGGTAGAAGCTTATCGACTGTTTTCAAAGAGATCCGATATCCCACTTCATTTGGGAGTCACAGAAGCTGGAAGAGGATCCAGTGCCATCGTCAAATCTGCTCTTGGGATAGGCCTTTTATTGAGCGAAGGGATTGGAGATACGCTGAGGGTCTCGCTCACAGGAGATCCCGTCGAAGAGGTTGAGGTCGGATATGAAATCTTAAGGGCATTGAATATTCGGCAGCGAGGCGTCGAGATCATTTCTTGTCCTACCTGTGGCCGATGTGAGGTCGATCTCACCCGTCTGGTCCATCAGGTTGAAAAGGGTGTTAAGGGGATTTCCACTCCGCTCACCGTTGCTCTGATGGGGTGTGTGGTGAATGGGCCAGGAGAAGCCAAGGAGGCTGATATCGGTATTGCTGGAGGAAAAGGAATGGGTGTACTATTTAAGAAGGGAAAGGTAGTGAGAAAACTGATGGAGAGTGAATTTGTATTCGCCCTGTTAAAAGAAATTTATGAAATGGCAAATGAATAAAATCATCCCCCCTTTCCCCCCTTGAGTAAAGGAGGGTTGGGGGATTCACAGAGATTCAAATTTTCGATGAGCTTAATTTTTTCCATACATCATAGATTCTTTGAAGCACCGTAACGTGGGTGAAGATGGCTAATATCCAAAGAATTGGTTCCATCCAGTGGAAAAGGGTTCCGATGGAGAGGAGAATGATACGTTCCGCTCTCTCCATCATTCCGACGCTGCAGGGGACGTTTAAAGACTCTGCTTTCGCTCTAACGTAGGGGATGAGGACAGTGCCTATGCTGACCCAAGAAGTTAGGATGACTAGATCAGATCTGTCTTTTTTTAAATAATAGATGAGAAATGCCAGAAGGAGGAGGAGATCCGAATATCGGTCTAACACGGAGTCTAAAAAACTGCCGAGACGTGTCACCTTCCCCGTTTTTCTGGCGACGACGCCATCAAAAAGGTCGAAAAGCCCAGAGAGGATGAGGGTGGATCCTGCAAGAAACCACCTATCCTTAACGATGAAGAGCGAAGTGGCAAGAGTTGCAAAAAAGCCCAAAAAAGTGAAGACGTTGGGATTGCCATGCTGACCTGAAAATATTTTTAGAATTGCGAAGAGGTAAGGGTCGAGCCGATGCCCGATTTTGTCGCCGATCATCTTATTATTTGTTTTGGAGAGGGCCAAAGAAAATTTTGTAAGACAAAATAACATTTTTGAGGAAAAAGTCAATAAATCGAATTGAATAATCCCCCTCTTTTCTCCCTTTAGTAAAGGGGGGAAAAGAGGGATTTGAAGGAGGGACCTATGACGTCTCCAGTTGTTTCTGCAACAGAGTTTAAAAACTTAAAACTCAAGGGAAGGGGGAAGGTGAGGGATATCTACGATCTTGGAGACCGTCTCCTCATCGTTGCCACTGACCGAATCTCCGCTTTCGATGTCGTGATGCCCAATCCCATTCCGGATAAAGGAAGAGTGCTGACCCAACTCTCCAAATTCTGGTTCGATTTGACCAAGGACATTGTTCCCAATCATGTCATTGCGACCGAGGTGGAGGATTACCCTAAAGAGTGCCAGCCTTATCTGGAAATGCTCAAGGGCCGTTCCATGATGGTCGTGAAGACCGACGTCCTTCCGATTGAGTGTGTGGTGAGAGGTTTCCTCTCTGGTTCAGGCTGGGAGGAGTATCGAACCACTGGGGAGGTCTGTGGCATTCGGCTTCCAAAGGGTTTGATCGAGTCGTCAAAGTTAGATGAGCCTATTTTTACCCCCGCCACAAAGGCCGAAATGGGCCTCCATGATGAAAATATTACCTTTGAGAAAGTCGAAAAAATCATCGGGAAAGATCTCGCCGAACAAGTCAAATCCTTTTCCCTTGCCATCTATAAAAAAGCGAGAGATTTTGCAGAGGAGAGAGGAATTCTGATTGCCGACACAAAAATGGAATTTGGGAGGAAAGAAGGAAAGATTATTTTAATCGATGAGCTGCTCACTCCAGATTCCTCACGATTCTGGCCAAAAGATGAATACCGGCCAGGCGGACCCCAAAAGAGTTTTGATAAACAATATCTTAGGGATTACCTCCTTTCTATTCGTTGGGATAAGAGCCCCCCTGCACCTCGCTTACCAGAAGAAATTATTCAAAAAACAAGAGAAAAATACCTTGAGGCTTATGAAAGGCTGGTAGGAATACCCCTATAAAAAGGCAAAGTTTAGGTTAAGGTTTAGGCTAAGGTTTAGAATTTAATCTTTTTAACTTTAACCTCAACCTCAGCCTTAACCTTTATTTCAACGTTTGAGCTTTGTCATTTGAAATGGGTAAACCTAAGAAGGATACACTTCAGATGTCTCTCTCTCCTGATTTCCTTCGTGATAAATTCAAGGGGGCCATCCTCGGATGCTTTCTGGGAGATGCCTTTGGGTCAGGCTTCGAAGGAATGGATCCCGAAAAGGCCAGGTTCCACATGGATGATCTTTCGAAAAAATTTACAAGGAGTTATACGGATGATACAGATATGACACTTGCGCTTGCGGAATCCATGATTCAATCGGGTGGGGTGAACCCGGAAGATATTTCAAAGCAGTTTAGTCTCACCTGTGATCTGACCCGCGGGTATGCTATAGGAACGATTAAAGCGATTCTGGCCCTTAAGGCTGGGATGAAATGGTATGAGGTGGCACGGATCGTTTTTAAAGATGGATCATTTGGGAACGGAGCGGCCATGCGCGTTTCTCCTGTGGGACTCTTTTACCATGATGATTTAGAGGGGCTCCGAAGGGCTGCCGTGGAACAAGCCAATATCACTCATGTTCACCCTTTGGGCCAATGGGGGGCTGTGATGCAGGCTTGCACCGTAGGATTGGCGGTGAGCCAAGATCCGGAGGAACCTTTCAGAAAAGAGCAAATGGTCACAGACCTGAGGGAGATTCTTTGGGGCGGACCGATCGAATATGTGAAGGCTTTAAATAAGATTGAAGAGATGGTGGCTCAAGGCAAGAAATTCCATTCTCGGGAAATTGTTCAACATCTCGGAAATGGAGTCGAAGCCCATCTCTCCGTTCCAAGCGCTTGTTATCTTGCACTCATGCATCGTCCGGATTTCTGTGACGCTATAAGGGCTGCCATTTCTCTTGGGGGCGATACTGATACGATCGCAGGAATGGTTGGAGCCATCGTGGGTGCCCATGTCGGAGAGAAAAAGCTTCCTGCTGAATGGATAGAACAGTTGGAAGACGGAGCTCGAGGTCTCTCTTTTGCCAAAAATTTGGCAGATAGACTGTTTGAGGCCTGGTGGAAAATTCATCAAACCTCTTAAGGGAATCAACATCAATTTGAAAATGATTAACCTGGCGCAACAGCATCCTATATCGTAAATCAAAATGACTCAACTCTACCTCAGAATTGGTCTTTGGTAAAGTTCTGTCTGACCTTAAATTCCTACCCCTAATAGGCAACTATCTCACCGGTTTCAATCACTTCAACCGGAACGCCATCAAGCGCATGGGGAATAACACGACGTATACGGTAGAGGTCTCGTTCAGCGTAGACCTGTATTACAGCTCGCCCGTCTTTACCACGGCCAACCCCCACGCCACACACGGTGGGATGGCTCGCAAAGAGGGCATTTTGATGGCGGGCCTTCACATTCTTCGCCGTAGCAATTTCATTTGCATTTATTTTCGCAGAAAATTCTGATGCCCCTCCGGCAATAGAGTCTAACCCAACGAGTGAAACCCCAAGGGCATTCAGTACATCATCAATCGGGTTGCAAACCGTAACCGTCTCGCTGCCGGCAAAAAGTAGTCCCACTGCCCTTGGGATTTCTTCTGTAGTGACAACGAGCGAACCTGAATCGCCTCCTGAACTAAAACCTGCATCACCGATAAGGATCTGATTAATGAAGGTTGCTTTCTTCCCCCTACGGGAGCCACACTTGGAAGGATATTTGACGGCGACGGTAACGTCGATGGCAGCGACTGTCCCCAAAGTATGGCCAGTGGTCCTCCCACTTTTCTGAACGCCAAGCCCAATCGTGGGAGGTGCGGTAAAGGTACTGATCTGTCCGATATCCAGAATATAGCCATCCTCTTTCACTTTCGAGGGATCAGTTTCTGCGATGGCGGCATCGACTACGTTCATCGTTCCCCTTGCGAAGGAGATAGGGACAAAATCACTGAGATGGGCCACAATCTGATAGACCCCACAGTTATAATCGATGAGCCCAGGTTGGTTGATCTCTTCCCCTACTTCTCCCAGATTGCTCCGTGCAAGGACATGATTGTTGCTCAGAATATAATAGGCAGAGCCGTTTTTTACGAGGGCTCCCAGCGTTCCGCTACAACAATATCTGCGGCTATAGTCGTAGATGTTGCCGCCCGAAGTCCCGAGACCAATTGGCAGGGTTTGGATGGCTTGATTCTCTTCTCCATTGTCTCCTCGACATTCGCTCCAAGAAAAAAGCAAAATGAAACCAACTAAGATGAAAAACCATCGTCTCATAGATCGTCGAATCATCAAACCACTCCTCCTATCGTGTCACATGGAGTAATAAAAAAATTTTTCTTACCCTTTCTGGGGGTCGGTATTCGAAGCGGCGTTTAACCTCCCCAGGGCATTTTGGAATAGATCTCGGAGAATTTATCGCGAAACTCGCGAAAGAATTTTTCGTGCCCTTCTTCCCAGGCTGATAACATTTGGAGGGCTTCTTTGGTTTTGCCTTCTGTTTGTTTGGACATCTTCTCGTAGAATTCACTGAGATCCTTTTCAATTAACCAGGCCGTATTGAAGATCGTCACCTCCGGCACCATCGAACCCTCTAAACATTGTTGGAGAAACTCTGACTTGGATCGCTCATCGAAAAAATTTGTGGGCTCCAAGACGGCGCTTTTTTCAACAAGGAGTTCGACGGGATTCCCTTGTTTTAGATCCTTCAGAATTTTATTGATAAAAAGAATGTGGTGTTCTTCTTCCTGGATCAATCGCTTAAAGGCGCTGATGGCTGCTCCTGCCCCCATTCGCTGGAGTGAATTTTGGAAAAAAGCTTTTCCGGTTTCTTCTTGCTGCAGGGCATACTCAAAAATTTTTATTAAATTCTCATAGGACGACATGGGATCACCTTGGCTTTTTTCAAGTGTACTTCTTCGATGTTTAAAAATCAACCGCTTCTCCCAAATTATTTTTGTTTCTGAAAAAAGAGAAGGGAGGAAAAGGCAACGAGTTGACAGAAAGGGGAAATACGGAGTATGATTCCATTTTAGGAGAGGAATATGGAAGAAATCATTTACTCCGAGAAGCCAAATCTTCATAAGCCTTATTTAATCATTGGATTTGAGGGATGGCCTAATGCCGCAGAGATTTCTTCTTTTACGCTTCAGTATTTGATTGATCATTTAAAGGCAAGAAAATTTGCATCTGTCCTGCTGGAAAATTTTTATCAACTTTCCTCGTTAAGACCAATGGCCACCATTAAAGAAGGAAAGTTGTTAGAGTTAAAATTTCCTGGAAATCATTTTTACTATGTGAAAAATCCTCTTTCCCGTGACCTCATCCTTTTTTATGGAATTGAGCCCCATTTTCATTGGCATATCTTTGCCGATCTCTTCCTCGATTTAGCAGAGATGTTCGATGTTCATCAAATATTTACCGTCGGGGGGACTTATGATTACATCCCCCATACCTATCCTCCCGTCGTGAGCGCTCTATTCAATCATGAGGATCTGAGACAGAAGATAGTGGAATTGGGATTGGAGCTGACCGAGTATTCTGGTCCCATCAGCATTCACACCTTTATCTTGGAGAAGGCCAAAAAGAGAGGGAAGAAGGCGGTGAGCCTATGGGGCCATGCCCCCCAGTATCTCCAGACCAAAAATATCAAAGTCGCCTGCTCTGTTTTAAAAAAACTGGTGGATTGGATCAAGATGGAATTAGATCTTTCCGAGCTTGAGAATGCAAGTCATTATTTTGAGCAACAGGTCAATCACCTGGTCGATCAGGATCCGAAGCTTCAAGAGGTCATTAGCAAATTAGAGGAAGTCTACAAAGGATCGAGAAATTTTCTTCAGCCCTCACAAAAAGAAGAAGGGGCAAAGGAGGATAAGGTAGTTTATATTCAGGCCTTTTTAAAGAAGATGGAGGATGAAGATAAAAAAAATTGACGATCCACTCGCCTAATAGGTGATGAGGTCGGAATTTCGTTTTTACCATGCAGGGCGTTAACCCTTTTTTAAGGATTGCTCCAACTCCTCCATCAGTTCTTGGAGATCCTCCTCACCATCCTCTTTTCGTTTTAACCGTTTTATGGCTTCAGAGTCATTGATCATTTTATGGAGCCGGATGGCAAACTCGTCCAGGGAGAATGGTTTTTTTATAAACTCTCGTGCTCCGATCGAAATGGCTATCCCGGCAGAATATTCTTCGTCAAAGGCGGTCATGACCATGACCGGGAGGTCCGAATATTGACTCGAAAGCTCGCCTGTCAGCATGATACCATCCATGTTGGGCATTTTAATGTCTGTAATCACCGCATCGACTTTCTTCTCTTTTAATTGATTGAGAGCATCCACGCCGTCGGTGGCGGTAATACAGGTGTGTCCCAATTTAGCTAAAAAACTGGCAATCAAATCGCGTATTAATTGCTCATCATCTACGACAAGAATGGTGTATTTGGAATGCTCGGTTTTCAAATTTTTCGACATGGAAAGCCAATCCCCTGAATCTACCTATCATTTTTATCACCAGAGGCTCATAAAGTCAACCACCATTTGGGGGGGCCAAATTCATAACACAGAATCTGTTGGAATTAGTATTAAAGAAAATTTGAACAAGCGAAGAATTTAATTGACATTCGCATGAAATTGGATATTTAATACGTCTATGGAGTAAAAGAATTTTGAGCGTTTGGGTGGGGGATGGTGAGAGTCATGACCTGCCAACAAAAGAGCCCTTACAGTCCTAAAAGAGATTTAGGCCATAAGGGCTTTTTTGTTATGATTTAAAGTTTGTTTCTCAGTTTTAGAGTAATTACATCAAGGTGCCAAAAGAATAAGTTTGAGGAGGAAGACCTGACGGGATATGCAGAGGGTTGATGAAGGGGAGGTGTCCTATGAAAGCTCGTGAAAAATTATATTTTGATTCCTTTAGAGAAGTGGTGAAAGCAGTCCATTCGACATTGGACATACAAAAAGTGCTCAATATGTTGGTCAGGAAAGTCACCCAAGTGATGGAGGTAAAGGGGGGTGCCATCCGTCTGCTCGACCCAAACAGGAGGACGTTAGAATTGGTCTCTTCTTATGGTTTGAGTAAAAAATATATTGAAAAGGGCACGGTGGATGCCGATCGAAGCATGGCCGACGCCATGAAGGGGAAAACGATATGCATTGTCAATGTGCGAAGAGATCCACGAATTCAGTATCAGCGAGAAGCTGTGGATGAGGGAATCTACGGGATCGTTTCGGTTCCTTTGACCATCAAGAGGCGGGTGATTGGTGTCCTGCGACTCTATACAAGGAAACCTCGCACATTTTCAAGGGCAGAGATTCACTTTGTCGAAGCCTTAGCGGAGATTGGAGCCATCGCCATTGAAAATGCCAGAATGTACGAGAGGGTCAAGAAGGATTATGAGGATGTCATGAGCGATATTTATACCTTTACTGGTTTTCGGCGAAGCATTTGATCATGAAGTTAAGGTTCAGGCCACGGACTTGACCGTGGGGCTTCATCAGCACGGGGGAAAATGTTTATGGAAAAAGGAGAACGTCGCTCCGGAAAAGATCGGCGGTCAGGAAAAGACCGTAGACAGTTCAACGATCCTCATTATCAGGGACCTGAAAGGAGGAGTGGACGGGACAGAAGATCCAAAAAGGAAAGACGAAGATCCAATTAACATGGGTACTTGATAGGCATCTAAAAGCAAAGGGCTTCATATAGAGCTTCAGACATCGAGTCAGGAGAAAAGAATTCCCATTCCTTAGCATTTATGGGGGTTAAAACTTTTTTATCTCTCGAGTAAAAGACAATCTGCAAAGAGCGAATAGCCCTCTCCACACAGTTTAATTCAATCCATACTATGGTATAGCCTAAATTTTGAAATTCCTCTCCGCCTCCTTGCACCCAATAAGAGATGCCTTGATCTGTATAAGCCGATTGGACCCATACCCTCCTCATTTCTTTCGACAGTCTCGTGACGTTTTCTGCATCGTAGTAATATGATCCATATTCATCGTTGCCATAGTATTTCCAAACGGATTCTCCCCATGCCGTCGTCGAATCAAAAATAAAGAGGGAGCACAGAATAAAAACAAAAGATAAGCATTTCTTCATAAAGTTTTTTCCTGGAAATCTAAAAAAAGTTTTTTAAGAAATTTATGAATTTCGAAAAGACGTCTTCTTTAGATTGATCTGCTTTGCAATGCCCCATTGAGATAGGCTCACTTTCCATGGCAGAGGACATTCGATTCCCTTTTCTATCTTTCAATGCAAAGGTAATGAGCCCGTGGGCCCCATGATTTGATTGATGGTTTTTCTATTATCGTTCAGTGCAAATAAACAATCGCTTCAATCTTTCTCTTCAGAGGATGAGCCATTTCATAGAATTTCTTATACTCCTCCAAAGAACGATACGGTCCGTGGATGCCTGTTAATTCCCGATAGGGTGTTCCATAATCCATGACGAACAATTTTCCTTCTGTTTTAAAAGAACAGACATAGTGATTAAATCCATAGGGTCGTATCACGAGGACGACGATTTGTGCATGATAAGAAGGGTCCACCCGATTGAGGGTTTCTTTTAAAAAAAAGGCGACATCAATATAGATGCCAGATTTAAGTTGGAATGTTTCCTCGGAAGTTCTCGGGAGAGGTAATGTCCCCTCATATTTCTTATATCTCTCAGCGTCGAAAGAAAAGTCCTTTTCCATCCATTTCACTAAATCGTGATAGGATTTCCATCCAGATATGGCCTCAGTGTAATATTTTCCAGGCGGAGGTTTTACGGAAACGGTTTTTTCTGCTGGAGTTTCTCTTGGGGGGATTTTAACTCGAGAAGGTGCGCAAGCCAAAACAATAAGCATGCAAATTAATAACGCTTCCAATTTAAATCTCATCTAATCATGACTCCTTTACGTTGAGCTTTCTTCTCCAGTTTACATCATTTTGCAGCAATTTACAAAAATTGAGTTTCTTTTCACAAGTTCATAATTTTTCTTGACAACTATCAAATGATAAGAGATAAAAACCATCCATAAAAATAACGTTGCCATTTTTATTACTCCCCA
>JACAEV010000078.1 GCA_013388645.1 Syntrophaceae bacterium
TCTTGCAAATTTTCTTGACAAAGTGAATTTTTTTTATATATTTGGTACTTTAATCTATGAAATCACCATTGGAATAGAATGTTTACATTAAAATTGGAAGAAATCCATGATGAGGGGTTGAACCTTGCTTGGCAAGAGGAAAGGGCCTCCTTGTTAGCCTATTTAGAGAGCTTTTCAAAGATCGACTTTGACTTCGAATCCCCACTTCAATCGGAGGTAAAAGTTAAAAAAGTGGGACGGTCCATTTTGATCACGGGGAAAGTTGAAACCACCCTTCAACTCCAATGCACCCGGTGTTTAAAAAAATTTTTTTACCCCCTCTCCTCAAGGTTCGAACTTTCCCTTCATCCTTTAAAAGAGGCCCCCTCTGAGGAAGAGGTTGAATTGGGCAGAGAGGACATGGAATCAAGTTTCTTCGAGGGAGGAGAAATCCACCTCTCTGAAATTGCATGTGAGCAGGTTCTTTTAGACATTCCATATCAACCCATTTGTCAGGAAGGGTGCAAAGGACTTTGTTCGGTCTGTGGGCAAGATTTAAACCTCTCCACTTGTCAATGTGTCAAGGAGAAATGGACGTCAGGGTTTTCTGTTCTTAAAAAATTAAAACTTGATTAATGCCATCATAATCTGTTATGTGAGAAAAATAACCCTTTTGGGGCTATTTCAACGAACATCTGAAAAGCATTTTAACAGATGGGAAAGGAATCGGTTGAATGGGAGTTCCGAAACGAAAGACATCCTCTTCCAAAAGAGATAAACGTCGAACCCATAAAAAATTAAGCGCTCCTGGTTTCTCTCTCTGTCCACAATGCCATGAACCTTTGCTGCCACATCATGTCTGTCCTCATTGCGGCGTTTATAAAGGAAAGGAAGTTATCAAAGTCGAAGAAGAAAAGTAAACCCCGTTCGAAAGGACGGGCTGTGCTCTTATATTTTTATGAGAAGTGATCGGTCAATTGACCCCATGAGAAATCCCATGTCACACCTTTCCACGATGAATCCTGAGGGTTTCTGATGGGGTTGATCATGAAGAGGGTACCGAAGAAAGTGTAATATGAAGATCGCTGTCGATGCCATGGGAGGGGATTTTGCGCCCCAAAATATTGTCGAGGGAGCCTTCCTGGCGGCCAAGGAACATGCAACGAGGGTTGTGTTGGTGGGGGATGAAGATCAGATCAGTAAGGAATTAACCAAATATCCTATTTCGAAGCTTCCTATTTTTATTCACCATGCCCCCTTCGTGGTTGCCATGCACGACTCTCCCTCCACGGTCATTCGAAAAATGAAGGATACGTCCATTAAAGTTGCCTTCGATTTGGCAAAAGAAGGACAGGTCAGTGGGGTGGTCTCCGCCGGCAATTCAGGGGCAGCCATGGGTTTAGCCATGTATATCTTAAGGAAATTGGAAGGGGTGGAACGGCCTGCCATTGCCACGATCCATCCCACCACCAAAGGCAATACAGTCTTGATCGATTCAGGTGGAAATGTCGATTGCAAGCCATTTCATCTGGTCCAGTTCGCCATGATGGGAGATGCCTATGCAAAATATATCTTGGGAAAGGAAGAACCCAGGATTGGGGTACTCAGTAACGGAGAGGAGGAAGGGAAAGGGAATGAATTGACGCGAGAGGTCCATGACATTTTATCCGAGACAGATATGAATTATGTGGGCTATGTCGAAGGCCGAGATCTCAATAATGGTGAGGTCGATGTGATTGTCTGCGATGGATTTGTGGGAAATGTTGCGCTCAAAGTCAGTGAGGGGCTTTGGGAGACCATCCACGCCATTCTGAAATGGGAGGCCCATGATAATATTAGGGCGAAAGTAGCTTATTTCTTAATGAGGCGAGCCATCCGCCGTCTGGAAAAGAAATTGGACTACTCTGAATATGGAGGAGCCCCTCTTTTAGGAGTGAATGGGAACTGTGTCATTTGCCACGGTTCATCGAATGCGAAAGCGATTAAAAACGCCATCCTGTTGGCCTCGAACCTGGCAAAAAACAGATTAAACGAACATGTCATCGAAGAGCTTAAGCAGAAACAGGAACTGCTTCGACGTGGGCAAAAACGACAGGAAAAGGTGAGCGAATCGGTGAAATCGATTCATTGAATCGTGAAACGATAAAGGAGGAGGAGAGGGGATTGGATTACTTTCTTACACCCGAGCAGAAAATGATTCAAGGTCTGGCAAGGAAAGTGGCCGAAGAGAAGATGCTCCCAGTCCGGGCGGAATTGGATGAGAAGGAAGAATTCCCTTGGGAGATTGTTAAAATTAGTGCAGAAGCAGGCCTCATGGGCGTCTCCATGCCAGAAGAATATGAGGGTTTTGGAGGAGGGATTTTAGAATATTGTTTGGTCGCAGAGGAATTGAGCCGAGTCTGCCTTGGGATTGCAACCAGTGTGGTAGCAAGTGGCTTGGGTGCCATGCCTATCCTACTTTTTGGAAATCTCGAACAGAAGAAAAAATATCTTCCTGACATCGCCAAGGGGAAAAAGTTAGCTGCGTTTGGATTGACAGAAGCGGATGCCGGAAGCGATGCAGGGGCCATCCGAACGACCGCTGCTCGGACGGCAGACGGTTATGTGTTGAACGGAACAAAGCAATGGATCACCAATGGAGGGGAAGCAGAAATCTATTCGATCATCACCATGACCGATCGGTCAAAAGGACCCAGGGGTGCAAGTGCCCTCATTGTCGAGAAGGGGACTCCGGGCTTTAATTTTGGGAAAAAAGAGAAAAAGATGGGGATCCGGGCCTCTGCTACTCGGGAACTGGTCTTCCAGGATTGTTTCGTTCCAAAAGAAAACCTCATCGGAAAGGAAGGGATGGGGTTTATCATCACCATGAGGACATTTGATCGAACCCGACCCGGAGTCGGTGCCCAGGGGGTTGGGTTAGCCCAAGGGGCACTCGATGAGGCGGTTCGTTATGCGAGAGAACGGGAACAGTTTGAAAAGAAGATCATTTCATTTCAGGCGGTTCAACATCTCTTGGCAGATATGGCCACTCTCGTCGAGGCGGCCAGAGCATTGGTCTATTCGATTGCCCGTTATATTGACCAATCAGAAAACCCAAAAGAGATTTCAAAGGTCTCTGGAATGGCTAAAGTGTTTGCCAGCGATGTCGCGATGAAAGTCACGACCGATGCAGTGCAGATCTTTGGGGGCTATGGATACATGAGAGATTATCCTGTGGAAAAGATGATGCGGGATGCAAAAATCCTTCAAATTTATGAAGGGACCAATCAGATCCAGCGAAATGTCATCGGTCTGGAATTAAGCAAAGAGTACGCTGGAAAGAAGGGGACCCGATGAAATCCATCGCTTTTATTTTCCCCGGCCAAGGCTCCCAATATGTGGGCATGGGAAAAGAACTCTACGAGAATTTTAGTGTGGCGAAACAAATCTTTGAGGAAGCAGATGATTGTCTCCATTTTTTGATTTCGAAGCTCTGTTTTACAGGTCCCGACGAGGACCTGAGGCTGACTGAAAATACTCAACCGGCGGTGTTGACCATGAGCATCGCTGCTCTCAAGGTGCTCCAGAAAGAAAAAGGATTCATTCCGCAATTCACTGCGGGACATAGTCTTGGAGAATACAGTGCTTTGGTGGCCTCTGGAGCACTCACCTTTTCGGAGGCCTTGAAGATAGTTCGTCTTCGTGGGAGATTCATGCAAGAAGCCGTTCCGGTGGGGGAAGGGGCCATGGCCGCCATCCTCGGGATGGAACGGGAACAGATCGAAAAGATTTGTGAAGAGGTTTCATCTGGAGAAGTTCTCACGCCGGCCAATTTCAACTGCCCCGGTCAAATCGTGATCGCCGGTCATGCGAAAGCGGTGAATCGAGCGGTCGATAAAGTAAAACAGGATGGCAAGAAGGCCATGCTCCTTCCGGTCAGTGCCCCCTTTCATTCTCCACTGATGAAACCAGCCGGAGAGCGTTTGGAGAAGGCATTGGAAGAGATTTTGGTTTGCGATCTAAATATTCCAGTGGTGACCAATGTCGAGGCAGAACCCAATACGGCAAAAGAGAGGGTGAAGGAATTATTGGTGGCTCAAGTCTCAAATCCTGTCCGCTGGGAAGAGTCCATGAGGAGGATGATTGAAAATGGCGTTGAACAGGTGGTGGAGATCGGACCCGGAAAAGTCCTGTCGGGATTAATGAAACGGATTGATCCCCGCATCGAAACAAAAAATTTAGAAGATGTTCAGACATTGAGGAAGATTTACGGATGACGGAGGGAAAGTTGAAACTGAAAGGGAAGGTGGCATTGGTTACAGGAGCCGCTCAGGGAATTGGAAGGTCAGTGGCTCTACTCCTGGCTCGAAATGGCGCTGATGTGGTGATCTCGGATATCAACCTTGAAAAAGCCGAAGAAACAGCTAAGGAGATCGAATCCCTCGGCCAGAAAGCGATGGCAGTAAAAGTCGACGTAGCCCATTTCACCGAAGTCGAGCAAATGGTGGGGACCATCTTAGAACAATTTGGCAAAATCGATATCTTGATTAATAATGCTGGGATCACTCGTGATAAATTGATCCTGAGAATGACAGAAGAGGATTGGGATGCGGTGCTGAATGTCAATCTGAAGGGGACGTTCCACTGCACAAAAGCAGTGATCCGACATATGGCCAAACAGAGAAGCGGAAAAATTGTTAGCATCGCCTCGGTCGTTGGAGAAATGGGAAATGCTGGGCAGGCGAACTATTCCGCTTCGAAAGCAGGGGTGATCGGGTTGACGAAAACCATTGCGAGGGAATTTGCCCAAAGAGGGATCAATGTCAATGCGGTGGCGCCAGGATATATTGAGACCCCGATGACAGAAGTCCTTCCTGAGAGGGTGAAAGAAGAATTAAAGCGTTTAATCCCCATGGAACGATTGGGGAAACCTGAAGATGTAGCGGAGGCAGTGCTTTTCCTCGTTTCCGAGGAATCCAACTATATTACCGGTCAGGTGCTGAATGTGAATGGTGGCATTTATATGTAAGGAGCGGGAAAAATGGAATCATGGAATCCTGGAGGGATCATTCAGTTTAGCCCTATTCTTCCGGTATTCCAATTTTCGATTAATCTTATAAGGAGGTGATTACATGTCCATTGAAAAGAGGGTGAAAGAAATCATTGTTGAGCAGTTAGGGGTCAATGAAAGTGAGGTGACTCCGGAAGCCAAGTTCGTTGATGATTTAGGGGCGGATTCTCTTGATTTAGTTGAGTTGGTCATGGCTTTGGAGGAAGAGTATAATATAGAAATTTCCGATGAGGAAGCAGAGAAGATCTTGACCGTCGGGGATGCCATCGAATATATTCAAAACCATGTGACCCAATGAGGATCCACGCCCAGTCCCGATATAAGGAGGTAGGTTGTTTTGAGAAGAAGGGTGGTTGTCACAGGAATGGGGTTAGTCATTCCCACCGGAATTGGAGTCGAGACCGCATGGAAAAATATTTGTGAGGGGAAGTCAGGTATCGGTCCCCTCACTCGTTTCGATGCCAATGGGTTTGAGACCAAGATTGCCGGAGAGGTGAAAGGTTTCAACCCGGAGTCCTATATTGATAAAAAAGAGATCAAAAAAATGGATCTCTTTATCCATTATGCGATCGCTGCAACCCAGGAGGCACTGGATGACGCTCAATTGACCATCACCCCAGAGATCGCGGAGCAGGTTGGGGTGATTGTGGGGACGGGTTTAGGGGGCTTGCCCACCATTGAAAAATATCACAAAGTCCTTTTGGATAAAGGGCCAGGTCGAATCACCCCTTTTTTCATCCCCATGTTAATTGCCAATTTAGCTTCTGGTCAAATTGCCATCCAGTTTGGTCCCAAAGGTCCAAACACCTGCGTGGTGACTGCCTGTGCGACAGGAGCGCATTGTATCGGAGATGCCTTTCGCACCATTTTGTATGGAGATGCGGAGGCCATGATCGCCGGAGGGACAGAAGCCAACATCACTCCCCTCACCATCGGCGGATTTAATGCGATGAAAGCCCTATCGACGAGAAATGATCAGCCCGAAAAGGCTTGCAGGCCTTTTGAGAAGAATAGAGATGGGTTTGTCGTAGCCGAAGGCTCTGGCATTCTCATTTTGGAGGAACTTCAATTCGCACTCAATCGAAAAGCGAAGATCTACGCAGAGTTAATCGGTTATGGTTATACAGGAGATGCTTATCATATTACGGCCCCTTCCCCGGATGGTGACGGAGCGGTTCGGTGCATGAAAATGGCCTTGAAAGATGCTGGGTTGAAGCCTGAAGAAATGGATTACATCAATGCCCATGGAACCTCAACCCCGTTAAATGATTTAACCGAGACGATTGCGATTAAAACGGTCTTCGGTGACCACGCCAAAAAGATCCCCATCAGTGCCACCAAATCGATGACCGGCCATCTCTTGGGGGCAGCCGGTAGCACCGAAGCCATTTTCACCATCTTGGCTATTCGAGATGGGATTCTTCCCCCAACTATCAACTATGAGGACCCGGACCCCCAGTGTGATTTAGATTATGTGCCCAATGTGGCGAGACGGCAATCTTTGAATATCGCCATGTCCAACGCCTTTGGGTTTGGTGGAACGAATGCCACACTCGTCTTTAGAAAATTTTTGGGGTAAAGACCCATGCAGATTGCTTTGGCCAGCGACCATGGTGGATTTGAGCTCAAACAAGAATTAAAGGTCTTTTTGGAATCCTTAAGTATTGAGGTCATTGACTTAGGGACGTTTAGTCCAGCTTCCGTTGATTATCCGGATTTTGGGACATTGGTTGCGGAAAAAATTTCTCGGGGAGATTTAGAAAAGGGAATTCTCATCTGCGGTACCGGGATCGGGATGTCCATTGTCGCCAATAAATTTCCAAAAGTGAGGGCGGCTGTAGCGAACGATCTTTATTCTTCTCGGTACAGTCGAGAGCATACGGATGCGAACATCCTCATCATTGGAGGTCGAATCGTCGGAAAAGAATTGGCCAAAGAGATCGTGAAGGTTTGGTTGGAGACTCCTTTTGCAGGAGGAAGACATAAAAGACGGTTAGAAAAGATTGCCGCATTAGAAAGGGAAAAATTTAAAGATGAAGAATGATGGAATCATGCTCAACTGGAATGATATTCCAACCCGAGAATAAATCGTTCAATTCTACTTAATGGCTCACTTTTGAAGGCAAAAAGAAAAAATAAAATTCGCCTCCATCGACCCTCCTGGGAAGAATATTTCATGGACATCACCCATCTCGTCGCGAAACGATCGACTTGCATTCGAAGGCAGGTGGGGGCCGTTCTCGTCAAAGATAAAAAGATTTTGGCGACAGGATATAACGGAGCCCCTTCCAAGCTGGAGCACTGTTTGGAAGTGGGTTGTCTCCGTGAAGAAAAAGGGATCCCTTCTGGGGAGCGACACGAACTCTGTCGAGGGCTGCACGGGGAGCAAAATGCGATTATCCAGGCAGCTTATCATGGTGTGGAGATTCGAGGAGCCACTCTCTATTGTACCAACCATCCCTGTATTATCTGTTCAAAGATGATCATCAATGCAGGAATTCAAAGGGTCGTCTATGAAAACGGTTATGCCGATACCTTAGCCAAAAAGATGTTAAAAGACTCAGGCATCAAGATTGAGAAATTTAAAAGAAGATGAAATGTCCATTCTGCAATCATCCCGAAAGTAAGGTCGTGGATTCCCGTTTGGGAAAAGAGAAGGATACCATCCGAAGGCGAAGGGAGTGTCTGGGTTGCCATAAGCGATTCACCACCAGCGAAAGAGCTGAGGAGGCCCTTCCTCTGGTTGTCAAAAAGGATGGAAGAAGAGAGGCATTCAATCGCCTAAAGATCTTCAACGGATTAAAAAAAGCCTGCGAAAAAAGGCCAATCAGTATCAATCTGATCGAAAAGATGGTCAACCGAATCGAACTCTATTTACAGGAGCGAGGAGAGAGGGAAGTCAAAAGTTCTGAGATCGGGGAGAAGGTGATGGAAGAACTTCATCGGTTGGATGGAGTCGCCTATGTTCGCTTTGCCTCTGTTTATCGCCAGTTCAAAGATATCCAGGAGTTTATGGATGAGTTAAAGGACCTCCTTGGAAACAAAGAAGAAGCCAAAAAGAAATAACCTATAACACTCCGAGTCTCTAAGGATATTCCGTGAAAGACGAATATTGGATGAAGCGGGCTCTCCGCCTTGCCAAAAAAGGCTGGGGGAGGACTTCCCCTAACCCCATGGTAGGAGCCATCTTAGTAAAAAATGGTATTGAGGTGGGACAGGGCTATCATATGAAAGCAGGGGAGGCCCATGCCGAAATCGTTGCCCTTCAGAAAGCAAAGGGAGAAGCCAGAGGATCAGCTCTTTATCTCAATTTGGAGCCCTGTGTGCATTATGGGAAAACCCCCCCCTGCGCCCCACAAATTATCCAGTCCAAGGTGAAGCGGGTGGTCATTGGGATGGAAGACCCCAATCCTTTGGTAAAAGGGAGAGGGATCGAAATGCTAAGACAGGCTGGCCTCGATGTTCAACTAGGAATTTTAGAAAAAGAATGTCAGGGATTAAATGAAGCCTTTTCCAAATATATCTTGAAAAAGACGCCTTTTGTTATTTTAAAAGTAGCTGCCACATTGGACGGTAAAATGGCCACTCGAGATGGCCGTTCAAAATGGATGTCTGGAGAGGCCTCCAGACATCTTGTCCACCGGTGGAGAGATCGAGTCGATGGAATCCTCGTTGGCATCAATACCATTTTAAAAGATGATCCGATGTTGACGGCACGCGTTAAAAATGGAAGAGATCCTTATCGCATCATTTTGGATAGTCGATTGAGAATTCCATTCGAAGCAAAAGTGATTAGAAGTTCCCCTTCGAAAACAATCATTGCAACGACAGAGATGGCCCCTCAAAACAAAATTAAAAAATTGGAACAGATGGGAACTCAGGTCTTGATCCTCCACTCTAAAAGGGGAAAAATTGATTTGAGGTCTTGTCTCTCTAAGCTCGGGGAAAAGGGAATGATCAGTCTGATGGTAGAAGGAGGAAGTCAAGTCAACGGTTCATTTCTGGATGAAGGCCTGATCGATAAACTCTTGCTCTTTCTCTCTCCTAAAATCATGGGGGATCCGCAAGCCCTTGGAATTTTTGGTGGGAGAGGAGTTTCTCGCCTCCAAGAGGCCGTTACCCTAAAGGAAATTAAAACAAGAAGAATTGGAGAAGATATTCTGTTAGAAGGTTATTTTGAGTAAGGGAGAGAAACATGTTCACCGGAATCATTGAAGATAGAGGCAGAATTCTAAAAATGGAATATCGTGGACAGGAAAAGAGATTGACGATCGAACTGCCTCAACATTTGACAGATGTGCAACTGGGTGATAGTATTAATATAAATGGTGTTTGCTTAACGATCGTTCAGAAGGGGAAACAAGAAATAGTAACGGATTTATCCCAAGAGACTCTTCAAAAAAGTGTATTGGGGGAGTTAAAAGAAGGAGACCAAGTCAATTTGGAAAGGGCCCTGAGACTCACAGACCGATTAGGAGGACATATCGTGACAGGCCATATTGACGGGATTGGGATGATTATAGAGAAGACGAAAGAAAGAGATTTTCTCCAAATAAAAATAAGAATTCCTAAATCCGTTTCAAAATATGTGGTATCCAAAGGATCGATTGCCATTGATGGGGTTAGTCTGACGGTCAATGAATCTTCAGGAGATGAGATTCGATTGACTTTAATCCCTTTTACCATTGAAAAAACAACCCTTTTTAATAAGACCGTAGGGGATCGAGTGAATGTGGAGGCTGATATTTTAGGCAAATATGTGGAAAGACTCTTGACCCGAGAGGATAAAAAACCTGTGAAATTGGACTGGTCTTTCTTAAAAGAACATGGTTTTATTAAAGGAGAATGAGGAACAACGATGATTCATAAGATTGAAGCAGCCTTAGAGGATATTCGCCAGGGTAAAATGGTGATTCTGGTGGATGATGAAGATCGTGAAAATGAAGGCGATCTCACCATGGCCGCAGAGAAGGTAACTCCTGAAGCCATTAATTTTATGGCAAAATATGGGCGAGGATTGATCTGTCTCTCCTTAACGGATCAAAGACTTAATGAGTTGCGTCTTCCGATGATGGTCTCTGAAAATACTTCAAGATTTCAAACCGCCTTTACCGTTTCCATTGATGCGAGAAAAGGAGTGACCACAGGCATTTCAGCCTTAGATCGAGCCACCACCATTTTGACCGCGGTCGATGATCGTACACAACCCGAAGATTTAGTTTCCCCTGGGCATGTTTTCCCATTGAGGGCAAGGGAGGGGGGCGTATTGGTCAGAACAGGTCAGACGGAAGGGTCGGTTGACCTGGCCAGATTAGCAGGACTGAAACCTGCAGGGGTGATTTGTGAGATTATGAAAGATGACGGAACCATGGCAAGAATGCCTGACCTTCTCATCTTTGCCAAAGAGCATGGGCTGAAGATTGTGACTATCGCCGATTTGATCAAATATCGCCTTAACAAGGAATCCCTGGTTCGAAGAATCGCTACAGCCACCCTCCCCACCAAATATGGAGGAGTGTTCACAGCCATTGCCTATGAAAATGATATCGATTCTTTTCATCATATCGCCTTGGTAAAAGGGGAGATAAAACCCGAAGATACAGTTCTGGTAAGGGTCCATTCACAATGTTTAACAGGGGATGTGTTTGGATCGAAGCGATGTGATTGTGAGGAACAACTCCATACCGCCATGGGAATGGTCGAGAAAGAAGGGAAGGGGGTCATCGTCTACATGAGACAAGAGGGAAGGGGGATCGGATTGGTCAATAAACTAAGAGCCTACTGCCTTCAGGATATGGGCAAGGATACGGTGGAGGCCAACGAGGCGTTGGGATTTAAGGCCGATATGCGAGATTATGGAATCGGGGCCCAAATTTTGGTGGATCTGGGCCTTCATAAGATTCGATTGATGACGAACAATCCTCGAAAAATTATCGGCCTGGAAGGATATGGAATTCAAGTGGTGGAGAGGGTTCCTATTGAGACAAAACCCCATCAAGAAAATATTGAGTATCTCAAGGCCAAGGCGAAGAAAATGGGACATCTGCTCTCCATTAAACCAGGAGAATGATTTAATTTTAAAGTATAGATCGGAGATGGCAGATCGAGAATGGTGAAATGAGAATTCGAAAGGAGGAAAAGATGGTGAAGATCTTTGAAGGCAAACTACTGGCCAAGGGGCTCAAGTTTGGGATCGTCTTAAGTCGATTTAATGATTTTATTGGGGAACGGCTTCTCGAGGGAGCCATGGATGCCTTGCAGCGAAGTGGGTTGGAAGAAGGAGACTGCCATGTGGCACGAGTTCCAGGGGCCTTTGAGATTCCCCTGGTTGCGAAGAAAATGGTCAAGAGCGGTCGTTATGATGCCATCATTTGCTTAGGCTGTGTCATTCGGGGAGCCACTCCTCATTTCGATTATATCGCCAGTGAAGTGACGAAAGGGATTGCCAATCTCACCCTGGAGAGTGAGACACCCATCTCCTTTGGAGTATTGATTACCGATACGATTGAACAAGCGATTGAAAGAGCAGGAACAAAAATTGGAAACAAAGGGTTCGATGCAGCGATGTCCGCCGTTGAAATGGCGAATCTCATGAAGGAGATTGGAAAGGGTAAAGCTTGATTTGGGAATTAGAAGAAAATCGAGGGAATTTGCCCTCCAGGTTCTTTATCAATTGAATATTTCAAAGCAAGACCCCTTGGTCGCCCTCGCTCAATTTGGAGAACATTTTCAATCTGTTGAAGGGGGGGATGCCTTTCAAAGACGCCTTGTTCTGGGTGTTTTGGAGCACTGTCCAGAATTGGATCGATTGATTGAACGGTACTCTGAGAATTGGCGTCTCGACCGAATCAACCTGATCGAACGAAATATTCTTCGGATGGCTATCTTTGAACTCCTTTTCTGTGATGAGATCCCTCCAAAGGTAACGATCAATGAGGCGATCGATCTTGGAAAGCGATTCGGATCGGAAGATTCCGGAAGTTTTATCAACGGCATTTTAGATCGAATCCAACACGAAGTCGTCCGAAAACCCATCTAAAAAGCGGTTTGAGGCTAAGAGAAGAAAGCCAGTTTGGGCTAAAGTGTTGAGGTCAGGGTTTTTAAACCATGGACATAGCCTATTGACGAAACGGGCGTCATTACCCTAACCCAACGACTCCATACTTTTTATTGAGACAATATGGATGTGATTCTTTCTGGGGAAAGAGTGGATGACCAGGATTGTGCTCTCTTGGTCATTGGGTTCTTCAAAGATGAAAGGCCTCTGAAGGGATCGAGTGGTTGGATCGATTGGAGGCTCAATGGAATGGTCTCCCGTTTCTTAATGAAAAAGAGGTTGACCGGTGAATGGAAGGAGACGACGTTAATCCCCTCCCAAGGAAGGATCCAACCCCGTATGATCCTCCTACTCGGTCTGGGAGAGCTAAAAGAATATAGTTATCCTCGTCTTCGGGAACTGTCTCCCTATCTCTTAGAAACCCTCAAGAAACTGGGCACGGATAGCGTCTGTCTCTCACTCCCTTACGAAGGAAGCACCCAGGTGGACTGCGGAAAACTAACAGAAGTGCTCATCGAGGGGATGGTCGATTGCTTAGATCTTCATGAATATCCATTCAATGAAGAGTGGATAAAAAACTTGCAAATTTATTTTGCTGAAGGAAAAGAGCGTTTTTACGAAATTCTTTCAGGAGTTCAAACCGCCCAATCCCTTTTCGAACAGCGGATTCAAATCAGAATTTTAACCCCCACAGAAGGTTTTTCTGCTCGGAGTTCAAAGATTCACATCTAAGTTTCCGTTAGTTTCTTCTTAAAATATTGAAGCGTTCTCCGCAGTCCCTCTCGACGGCTGACCTTTGGTTCCCATCTCAATAGAGTTTTCGCTTTGGTGATATCTGGCTGTCGCACCTTGGGGTCATTTTGAGGTAATGAGCAATAAACGATTCGGCTCTTACTCCCTGTCAAGTCAATGATCTCTTTGGCGAAGTCTAAAATCGTAATTTCTTCAGGATTTCCTAAATTAACAGGGTCCGCCTCATTTGAATCGAGAAGTTTTTTGATCCCTTCAATCAAGTCGTCCACATAACAGAAACTTCTGGTTTGAGTCCCGTTGCCATAAACGGTGATATCTTCTCCTTTCAACGCTTGAACCATGAAGTTGGGAAGAGCTCTTCCATCATCGAGTCTCATACGTGGGCCATAGGTGTTGAAGATACGGGCAATACGGGTTGAAATCCCATGGTTTCGATGGTAAGCCATGGTGATGGCTTCAGCAAAACGTTTTGCTTCATCATAGACTCCTCTTGGCACAACAGGATCCACATTTCCTGGATAAGATTCGGGTTGGGGGTGCACTGAGGGATCCCCGTAGACTTCTGAGGTGGAGGCGAGGAGGAACCGTGCTTTTTTCTCTTTTGCCAAACCGAGAGCCTTATGCGTACCTAAGGATCCCACCTTTAAGGTTTGGATGGGATAATCCAAGTAATCTTTGGGACTGGCCAGAGAGGCAAAGTGGAGGATGTTATCGAGTTTTCCATTGACATGAAGATATTCTGTGACGTCGTATTTGATGAATTTAAATCTTTCGTGTCCCATCAGGTGAGCGATATTTTCGATATTTTCTTTTTTAATCAAATTGTCTATGCAGATGACTTCATGACCTTGGGTAATGAAAAAATCGCAGAGGTGGGAACCAAGAAACCCTGCCCCCCCTGTGATCAACGTCCTTTCCATGTTATCCCCCTCTTGGTGACGATTTGATAGAGCGTTAAATCATTAACATAGCTGAAGGAACTTGTAAACCCTATGATTGATCCAATGGTGACTTTAAAGAGTGAAGCTCCCAGTGCTGAGGTACGGGGCATCTTCACAGCTTCGGCGAAAACCGCCGAAGCATATCCTACTACGTTCCTTCAGGGCCTCGAAGGGTACCCTGTCGCATTCATCCTCGCCCTTCCGGGCGGGGCATTCTGCGACGGCGGGTAAACTTTCTTTTGACAATTGGTTTGAAATAGGATAAAAAATGATACCCATAGATATTCAATGAGATTGGAGGGTTGACCGATGGTGCAAAAAGTCTCGAAGATTTGGATGGATGGGAAATTGATTCCTTGGGAGGAGGCCAATGTTCATATCCTCACGCATAGCCTTCATTATGGTTTAGCTGTTTTTGAGGGAATTCGTTGCTATCTCTGCCACGATGGAAAATCTGCCGTTTTTAGATTGAGGGAACATGTCGATAGACTTTTCGATTCTGCCCAGATCGGGGATATCAAAATTCCTTTTTCCAAGAGGGAGATCGCTGAGGCATGCAAAGATACCTTACGGGCAAATCAGTTGAAAGAAGGATATATCCGACCCATTGTCTTCATTGGAGAAGGAGTCATGGGGGTTTATCCCGGAGAGAATCCAACTCGCATTGCTATCGCCACCTGGTCATGGGGGGCCTATTTAGGAGAAAAAGCCTTGGAGAAGGGAATTCGGGTGAAGGTTTCTTCTTACACTCGACACCATGTCAATGTGATGATGACCAAAGCGAAGATTTGCGGCAATTATGTCAATTCCGTTCTCGCTAAGAGAGAAGTGATGAAGATGGGATATGATGAAGCCTTGATGCTCGATACAGAAGGTTATGTTTCAGAAGCCAGTGGAGAGAATATCTTTATGGTGAAAAATGGGGTGTTAAAAACGACTCCCCTCACCTCGATCCTTCCTGGTATCACAAGGGATGCAGTGATTCAGATCGCCAAGGCAAAAAAGATACCTCTGTTAGAAGAGCGATTTACCCGAGATGAACTTTATACAGCCCACGAAGCCTTTTTTACAGGGACAGCGGCTGAGCTGACGCCCATTCGAGAGGTGGATGATCGGATCATTGGTGAAGGGAAACCGGGCCCAATGACCAAAGAACTTCAAGCTACTTTTTTTGAAATCGTCAGAGGAAAAAATCCAGAATATAAAGAGTGGTTGGATTACCTATAGGGCTGAACTAATGGAAGGGTGGGTGAACCATAAGTTTTTTGGAAAACCCATTCTTCCAATATTCCATGCTTCCAATGTTCCGTTTCCATTAATATCATGCATCTCATCATCGATGGTTATAACCTACTCCATGCAGACCGTTCTCTGATTACACCCAACGACCTTCAACTTCAACGGGAAAGGGATCGCCTCATCGACCAGCTTTCAACCTATCAACAACGCAAGTCTTTTGGAATGACCGTTGTTTTCGATGGATGGTTGGGGGGACGGACAACCGAGAAGCGGGAAAGGAAAAAAGGGGTGGAGGTCGTCTTCTCCAAGCTCGGGGAGAAAGCGGATGAAGTTATTAAACGAATGATCAGAGAAAAAGGTTCAGGGGCGATAGTCATTTCCTCGGATCGAGAGATCATCGGGTTTGCTCAGCGGATGGCAGTATCGGTTATTTCATCCGAACAGTTCCGAGAAAAGCTGGAGATTCCTTTCAATACAGGTAAAGAAGTTTTTATAGAGGAGGAGGAAGAGGAGGAAGAAGAAAGGCGGGGGAAGAAAAAAGGGCTTGCGAGAAGACTTTCTAAAAAAGAAAAACGGGCGCGAGCCGCCTTAAGGAAGCTTTAGGAATTTTGAGCGTTGAAATTCAATATTCGCATTTTTTCAATCTGCATTCTTTCTACCTTCGGCGGACAGGGGAAATGGCTTAGGTTTTCCATTTATTTTCCGTCCCCTGCAAAAGCCTGGAGATATTTGATTGATGTCGGTAGAGGATCAGAGCAGCGATCACGATACTTAAAATGAAATAGGCCCTCGAATCCGTTAAGAAGGCGATCAGAATTGGAATCGTCATGCCGCAAGCAACCGATCCGAGAGAGATAAATCTCCATCGCCACACAATGAAGACAAAGAGAATGGCTTCGAGAATCACTGCCGCTGTAGAAATAAAAAAGTAAACACCCAACGCCGTAGCGACTCCCTTTCCTCCCTTAAACCCCAGAAAGATTGGGAAGACATGACCGACGATCGGGCTTAATCCTGCAAGCGCGATCCAGTAGTCGACGGGGATACCCCATTTATTTGATGTGATCAAACTGAAGGCCATCACCACAGGGATCATCCCTTTTAAAATATCCCCAATCAAGGTAAGGATTCCCAACCGTCTCCCTGCGGTACGAAAGATATTAGTCGCTCCAATATTTTTACTTCCAATCTTTCTTGGATCCGCTTTAGAAAAAAATTTGGTGAGAAGAAGTCCGGTGGGGATCGAACCCAAGAGATAGCCAAAAAGAGCTACGAAAATTCCAATGGGCACGAAAAACCCCCTCTTTTGTTTTTTAATAGGTATAACGTTTCGCATAGAAAATCAAGATGAAAATTGATGGAGCCCCACGGGCGAAGCCCGTGGTCTTATGCGTAGTTGGATAAAAATAAACCCTTTAAACTTTGTTGACTTCATTCCACTAATTTAGTAACTTTTATGTTATCCAAGGAGCGATGGGAGAAAACGCATCGGGGGGGGTAAGACATAAGAGGATTGGGTTTATGAAATCGGAATGGTTCGAAGCCATCTCAAGTTCCACCATGGAGAATGGGCATAAAACAGTAGGTTTATAACCGATTCCGAGAGTTGCATTATCGAACATAGGAAGGAATAATAAATGGGTAAGAAGGGGAAGAATCCTAATTTCAAAAAAGGGGGAGCAAAGGATGAAAAATAAGATACCGGATCAAGTCCTTAACGAAATCTTTCCAAGGAAGGTGAAACGACCCAAATTGAGTGAGGAAGTCTATAACCAGATGAAAAAGATGATTCTCTCTGGGAAATTCAAAAAGGGACAACGATTGGTTGAGGAGAAACTTGCCCATCAGTTAAACGTCAGCAGAAATCCCATTCAGATTGCCATCCGTCAATTGAGGAAGGAAAAATTGGTCATCTGGAAATTTAAAAAAGGGACTTTTGTCGCCTGATTTTTTTATTAAAGATGTCGGATCTGTAAAAACCATCAATCTCTTTCTGAAAGGAAAAGGCTTTTCTTCACCCTTCGATTTGAAATTGATTTACCCCTATTCTGAAAGGGGGATGGGGATGAGGTGGGGTCATGGGTCTGAAAGATTCAGCTTATGCTACTTTAGCACACAAACGGCAGTGGCATTATTTGATGAATTATATTATAAATAATACCGAAATGGTTTTCGAACTCAAAGGATGAGATAAACGTTAAAACAGAAATGTTCTTTCTTTACCATTTTTCAGTCGATCACAAATAAGGAGGTCAGTTGAATGAAACGAATCATTGGTAAATGGGTGATCATCGTCGCAGCAGGGCTTTTCTTTTTAAGCCATGCTGAGGTTTGGGGAGAGGATTGGAAGTTTATTCGTAAGCAAAAAAATGGAGATAGTTCTTATTACGATGCAGACAACATCACGCGTCCATCCAAGGGGATGGTAAGGGGAGTGGTAAAAATAGTTTATTCAGAAAAGAGTATAAATCGGGAGGTTGAGAAGCTTGGTTCGTCTTTTAAAGATTTAAGCCATCGGACTGTTATATGGGAAATGAATTGTAGTGAGAAAAAGGTTGCCTTCCATCAAACAGATTATTACTCGAAAAAAGGAACCATTATAAAATCTATCAAGATTGATAAGGTCACGTGGATGACCATTGCCCCGGACACAATGGGCGAGGATCTATTCAAAATATTATGTAAATAATCGATGGAAGGATTTGTAGCAGTGCACAACAGTGTTGGTCGGGGAGAGGAGATTTGAACTCCCGACCTCTTGGTCCCGAACCAAGCGCGCTACCAGGCTGCGCTACTCCCCGAAAAGGTAATAATCCCTAATCCAAAATGCAGAGGAAATGAAAACGATCAACATCCAAAGGATACTCGATTCCACCTGAATTGTCCACCCTCCCTAATTGTTCGTTCCAGATGGGATAGGATAATCAATCAAAATAATCCAATCTGCAACCGAACGAGTACATCGTAGAAGATGGGGAGATCATTGCTTTCGGCAAAGGGTTCCCTCTTTATGATTATTGTTGGGATATGGTGAAGACAAGGATTGACCGAATTACCGATACCTGGCACTAATTATTCATATTAAGGATTGGCGTGAAAGCCATCCTATGATACTTAATCCATTAAAACTTAATCGTTTTCCCCTCTTTCCACATACGCATACGCACTATGGTTATGGATTGATTCAAAGTTTTCGGATTCCACGGTAAACCAGGTGATGTTTTTATCTCTTTTTAAACGTTTCGCTATCTCCCTCACCACATCTTCAACAAACATCGGGTTTTCATAGGCCTTCTCTGTCACATATTTCTCATCCGGTCTTTTCAAAATCGAATAGAGATCACAAGAAGCACATTCTTCTATCAACTGGATGATGTCTTCAATCCAAATAAACTTCTTAAATCGTAGGTTGACCGTGACAAGTGACCTTTGGTTATGTGCTCCAAACTGACTGATCTCTTTTGAACAGGGACACACGGTTGTGATGGGAACAACGATCCCTACATAGAAATCCTCTTTTTCATTGCTCGAACCGCTGAATCGACAAATATACTCCATCAAGCTTTTGGCCTTGGTGACAGGTGCCTCTTTTTCGATAAAATAAGGGAACTCCACTTCTAAGTGAGCTGTCTTGGCTTTCAGTTTCTTTTTGACTTCTGATAAAATTTTCGAAATATTTTTGATCGCAATATCCCCCTTATATTTATTGAGGATCTCCACAAAACGACTCATATGGGTTCCCTTGAAACGATGGGGAAGATCCACGAACATATTGACATTTCCCACTGTATGCTGAAAGCCTTTGGCCTTATCCAGAACAGTGATGGGGTAACGAATATTTTTTACACCGACTTTATTGATCTCGATCTTTCGATGGTCCCTTTGATTCTGGATATCATTCATGGTCATCTCCCGAAATAGGTGGCACAGGCAGTCTCTGACTCCCAGGCAGTCACTTTATAAAGGGTCACCGCATATCCGCTTAACTCCCTTTTTACTTTATCAAAGATATATTTTGAAATATTTTCTGAAGAAGGTTCTTTTTTAGAAAAATAAGGAAGGTCATTGAGGAAGGTATGGTCCAAAGACTTCATGACTTTTTCTACCTTCTCCTTTAAGATTCCAAAGTCAATGGCCACCCCTTCCTTTCCTAATCGGTTCGATCTGACGGAAACCTCCACCTTCCAGTTGTGACCATGAAGCTCTTCGCATTTCCCATGGAGATACCGTAATCGATGGGCCCCAGAAAAATGAGAGAGGATGGTAATTTGATACATCATCAGTTCCTTTCAAATTTTTTAGGATAGGAACATGATCCTGTCAGTAAAAATCAGACGTAAATCATGAAAATGGTCATGAGTTTTCGGATGGTCATGATCCTTTTGAGATGAACCCTATCAGCAGAACAAAATGGGACGTCCTTGAAAAAGTTTCCCAAACCCATTCCGCCTATAGGACGATACAAAACTTATAACTCTAATGACTCTTCTTAGTCAACCCTTGCCTCTCGCATTAAGATCCAAGGATGGATGATGACAAAGGGACATGCTTTAAAATTTCGCAACCTTGGGTTTTACACATTTATACCTTTCTGTTATATTGTAATAAAAATTCCCTGATGCTTTTAAAAAGTAAGAACGAATGAATAAAAGGTTGAGGAGTGTGAAATCCATACTTCGAAATTCGAACTCAGACATGGAGCTCCCCTTCCGATACATCCTGACTGTCACAGAACTAACCCAGGAAATCAAAGATATCCTTGAAGAGAAGTTTCCTGATATCTGGGTTGAAGGAGAGATTTCAAATCTTCGAATTCCACCCTCTGGCCATCTTTACTTCACTTTGAAAGATCAGTTCAGTCAAATCCGGGCAGTCCTGTTTAAAATGCAAGCCCGATGTCTTCGTTTCATTCCCGAAGATGGCCTTCAAGTCATATGCAGAGGCAGGGTTAGTCTCTATGAAAGAAGAGGTGATTATCAGCTCATTATAGAGTCGATCGAGCCAAAAGGGATGGGAGCTCTTCAATTGGCATTTCTCCAACTCAAAGAGAGACTCGAAAAGGAGGGACTTTTTGATCCCGCTCACAAGAGACCTCTCCCGATGATCCCCCAACAAATTGGGATCATCACTTCCCCTGCGGGTGCGGTGATTCAGGATATGCTCCATATCCTTGAACGACGATTTCAAAATCTCCATCTCCTTCTTTACCCGGTTCGAGTCCAGGGGGAAGGGGCACCTTCCGAAATTGTTGAAGCGATCAAATATTTTAATCAATCAACGGCAGTCGATGTCTTGATTATCGCCAGAGGGGGAGGGTCGTTAGAGGACCTGTGGGCGTTTAACGAAGAAGAGGTGGCAAGGGCGATCTATCATTCTAAAATCCCTACCATCTCAGCGATCGGTCATGAAACCGATTACACCATCGCAGACTTTGTCGCAGATTTAAGGGCTCCTACTCCCTCTGCTGCCGCAGAATTGGTGGTCCGTGATAAAAAGGAAGTGGAGGGTGCCGTTCGTTATTTGAAAGGTCGTTTAGAAACTCAAATCATTCAGCGATTACAAGGATATCGAACCGATTTATCTTATTTCAAGAAAATATTCAAAGAGCCTAAAAAGAGAATGGAGGAATATTTTTTTCGAGTGGATGATCTTACCAACCGACTTCGTGTATTAGCCTCTTGGATTTTTAGACGAGCAGTTGAAAAATATATCCATCTAAACGAAAGTTTACTCCTTCGAAATCCCATGGAAAGGATGAAAATCTTCAGAAGAATCCTTCGAGAGGCAAATAAACATTTAGAGAAAAACCTAAGATATTTCATAGAGATCCAAAAACAACGCGCAGGAAAATTCTCAGGTCAATTAAATTCGCTCAGTCCATTTTCCATTCTCGAGAGGGGGTATAGCATTACTCGCCAAATACCCTCATACCAAATTCTAAGAGATGCGGCTTTAGTGAAGGAGGGTGATAAAGTAGAGGTTAGACTTTACAAAGGAACGTTAATTTGTGGGGTTGAAAAAACGGAAATCTCTTGACGATTAAGGATATAAGGATATAGAATTTAAGATTAAATCCCAGTGAAACTGGAGCCGAAATGCCAAAAGAAAAGTTTGAAGATGCACTCAATAAATTGGAAAAGATTGTCTCTAAGTTAGAAGAGGGGGATATCCCATTGGACGAATCCTTAAAACTCTTCGAAGAGGGGATAAGACTTTCAAGATTTTGTAATCAGAAATTAGATGAGGCAGAAAAAAAATTGGAAATTCTTTTGAAAGATGAAGATGGGGTCCTTAAGCCAAGATCCTTTGATCCTTCAACCCCATCAGGGCAATCCATTAAAATGCGCTCAGGTCGTACCGATGGGGAAGAATCTATAGAGGAAGAGGAAGAATAAGCTTGAATGGACATTAAACGTTACCTTGAAGAGAAAAAAGAAATTGTGGAGGATGCCTTAGAGAAATATTTACCCAACCGACCTGAAATCAAGGGAGAAGGGGTCATTCCAACCTCTCTTTACAAAGCCATTCGATACAGCCTGTTTGCTGGTGGGAAACGAATCCGTCCTGTTTTATCGATGGCGGCCTTTGAGGCAGTGGGAGGAAAGGGAAATGGCATTCTTCCTTTTGCCTGTGCTTTAGAAATGATTCACACTTATTCATTGATACATGACGATCTCCCTGCCATGGATAATGATGACTTTCGAAGGGGAAAACCGACCTGTCACAAAGTATTTGGAGAAGCAGTCGGAATTCTTGCTGGAGATGCGCTTCTGACGGAAGCCTTTCACCTGATGACCAACCAGGCTATTCCGGAAGTTTCAGGACACCGCGCGGAATTGATTCTCAGTGTGATCCATGAGGTGGCCCAAGCTGTCGGAATGTCGGGAATGGTAGGAGGGCAGGCATGTGACATCGAATCAGAGGGGAAGGAGGTCGATTTTCCCACCCTCCAGTATATTCATACCCATAAAACGGGGGCATTGATCCTGGTCTCTGTTCGACTGGGAGCAAGGCTCGGAAGTGGAAGCGAAGAATCGCTGAAAGCGTTGACACGTTATGGGGAGGGGATCGGACTGGCCTTCCAAATTGCAGATGACATTTTAAATATTGAAGGAAATACCATTCAACTCGGGAAAAAAACAGGAAGCGATCTTTTTAAGAAGAAAGTCACCTATCCCTCCCTCCTTGGAATGGAGGAGTCAAAGAAAAGAGCGAAGGAATTAGTAGAAATTTCAGTAGATGCCCTCCGCCTCATGGGGTCGGAGGCCGACCCCCTTCGGGAAATCGCTCGGTTTATCCTTTCAAGAGAAAGTTGATGAAGGGTTGAACAATGACAAAGGTATTGGATCAGATCGAAGCTTCCCACGACGTGAAGAAATTGGATCTCGAAGAGTTGGAAATTCTCTGCCGTGAAATCAGAGAGAAGATCCTTTCCACCGTTTCAAAAAATGGGGGTCATCTCGCTTCGAATCTGGGGGTGGTGGAGTTAACGGTCGCCCTTCATTATATTTTTGACTTTCCCAGGGACAAATTGGTATGGGATGTGGGCCATCAGAGCTACACCCACAAAATTTTGACAGGGAGAAAAGATCGATTCCACACCCTGAGGCAATATGAAGGGATCAGCGGATTTCCAAAAAGAGATGAGAGCCCGTATGATACTTTTGATTCCGGCCATAGCGGTACTTCCATCTCCTCTGCCCTCGGCATGGCAGAAGCCAGAAGACTGAAGGGAGAAGGCGGCAGGGTGATCGCTGTGATCGGGGATGGGTCGATGACCGCAGGCCTTGCCTTCGAAGGTCTCAATCAAGCAGGTCATCTTGATCAAGATCTCATTGTGATCCTGAACGACAATGAGATGTCGATCTCGCGCAATGTGGGGGCGCTCTCTTCTTATCTCAACCGATTAATGACCGGAGAGTTCGTAAACCGTTTCCGTCATGATATAGAGAACTTTTTAAAAACGCTTCCTGGGATCGGAAAATCGGTCCTTCGTTTTGCCAAACAGGCGGAGGAATCTCTCAAGGGGTTCTTTATGCCCGGTCTCCTGTTTGAAGAATTGGGCATGAAATATATAGGGCCGATCGATGGCCACCGGTTGGATTACCTGATTGAGACCTTTCAAAATATTAAGAGATTAAGAGGTCCAATTCTGATCCATGTCGTTACTAAAAAGGGAAAGGGATATTTGCCTGCAGAGAAGAATCCTGACCGGTTTCATGGCGTCTCACCTTTTTTCGTTGAGACAGGAGAACTCAGAGATAATCAAAAAGGCCCTCCCACTTATACAGAGATCTTTGGGGAAACGCTCTGCCAATTGGCAAAAGAGAATGAACGGTTGATCGCGATAACGGCGGCCATGCAGAGTGGAACAGGCTTAGAAGAATTTGCAAGGCAGTTTCCTAATCGGTTTTATGACATCGGTATCGCTGAACAACATGCCGTCACCTTCGCCGCAGGTCTTGCCCTTGAAGGAATGAAGCCAGTGGTCGCCATTTATTCTACCTTTTTGCAAAGAGCTTATGACCAAGTCCTTCAGGATGTTTGTTTGCAAAATCTTCCGGTGGTGTTTGCATTAGATCGAGGGGGAATTGTAGGTGAGGATGGTCCCACCCATCATGGATTGTTTGATTTTTCTTATCTACGTCATATTCCAAATCTGATCGTCATGGTACCCAAAGATGAAAATGAATTTCGACATATGATCAAAACAGCTGTGGAGTGCCCCATGCCAGTTGCCTTCCGATATCCAAGGGGAAGGGGGATAGGTGCGAGAAGAGAAAGTCTTCTCGATTCGATCGAGATTGGGAAAGGAGAAGTGTTGAGAGAGGGTAATGATCTTCTCCTCATCGCCATCGGGTCCACTGTCTATCCCTCCCTACGCGCGGCAGAAAGACTAGGGGAGTTGGGCATCCAAGCCACTGTGATCAATAGCCGGTTTCTAAAGCCTTTGGATGGAGACCTCCTGTGCGAATGGGCCAAAAAGATAGGAAAAGTTTTGACCGTTGAGGAAAATGTTCTTCAGGGAGGGTTTGGAAGTGCAGTGCTCGAGCTCTTCCAAGAGAAAGGGTTCTCCTCTCTTCGTTTGAAACGATTGGGGATCCCTGATATTTTTATTGAACATGGGTCACAAGGTCTCTTAAGAAAAAAGTATGGAATCGATGAAGAGGGAATTTTTAGAGGAGCTGTGGAGATGGTTGAAGAAGGGTGTGAGGAGTTACCTCATCCAAACCCATCGAAATCCTCACTAAACCGAGCCATCCCTCCTTCGAAATAGCGATGAAGGCAATTGGTATCGATGAATGCCAAAGGTGAGACTCCATCGATTCAATCTTTTAGGATAGGGCGAAAGGAGCGTTTGGATAAACTTTTGGTCGAGAAGGGGATGGTGCCAAGCCGTGATAGGGCAAGGGCATTGATCATGGCTGGAAAAGTAATGGTCGGGGAGAAAATGGTTGATAAACCCGGGACCCAGGTCAATATCAACACGAGACTTCAACTTCGTGGAGAAGGATCTCCCTATGCGAGTCGGGGGGGTGAAAAATTAGAAGGGGCTCTTCAGACCTTTGGAATTGATCCCAAGGGAATGGTCGTCATGGACGTCGGAGCCTCCACAGGGGGGTTCACCGATTGTATTTTGCAAAAAGGGGCTCAGAGGGTTTATGCGGTCGATGTTGGATATGGGCAGTTGGCCTGGAAACTTCAACAAAATTCCAGGGTCGTAAACTTGGAGAGAAGAAACATCCGTTACTTGAATAGAGAGGAAATTCAAGGGGAGGCAGATTTGATCCTTGTCGATACCTCTTTCATATCCATAGAAAAATTTCTCCCCCACCTCTTAAAATTTCTTAAAAGAGGGGGATTCATCCTTGCCCTCATTAAGCCCCAGTTTGAAGTGGGAAAAGGGGAGGTGGGGAGGGGAGGAGTGGTCAGAAATCCCACCTTACATCAGAAAGTGATTAACCGAATTTCCACGTTTAGCATTCGATTAGGGCTGAAGGTACTGGGTGTGACAGAGTCTCCTTTGCTTGGTCCAAAAGGAAATAAGGAGTTTTTCATTTACTTGAAAAAAGAGAATGGAGAGGATGGGTAAACCGAAAGAACCCAAACCGGCTAAACTTTTTATGAGTGTGATTGCTTCGGAGAATGATATTTTTCAACAGGGGATAGAAGACCTCAGCGCAATCTTTGGGAAAACCGATGCCATCAGTCAACGATTCCCTTTTGATTTCACAGATTACTACACGCCAGAGATGGGAAAACCACTTTTCAGGCATTTCATGACCTTTCAACGACTCATTTTTATTCCTGCCCTCCCTGATATTAAACGGACGACAAATGGGCTGGAAGAAAAATACGCCGCCTCGAGTGGTCATCGACGCCTCAACATCGACCCGGGATATATTGGTTTGGGGCATGTCATCCTCGCGACGACGAAAGGATATACCCATCGACCCTACCTCCGGGACGGCATTTATGCTGATTTGACATTGATCTTTCAGAACAAATCTTTTCAGCCTTTGGCGTGGACCTACCCCGATTATCGCAGCGAAGAGGTCATCGCGCTTTTCAATCAATTTCGAAAAAAATATTTAGATGATTTAAGAAGGAGGGCCAACGATTCATGTTAAAATCGATGACCGGATATGGAAGGAGTGAGGGGGAGACGTCATTGGGGAAGGTGTTCATAGAGTCTCGTTCCGTCAATCATCGATATTCTGACATCAACATCAAACTTCCCAAGCGTTTAAGCCTCTTTGAAAATCGAATGAAGGAGGTCATCCGTTCTCAAAGTTCAAGAGGAAGAATCGACGTCTCACTCAAATTGGAGAGTGGTGGAGAGGAAAAAGTTTACCTCAGTATCGACTATGATTTAGCTAAACAATATTATCGAATATTTCAGGAATTAAAGGACAAACTGAAACTAAAAGATGAGGTCACTCTGACCTTATTGGCTGGAGCCAAAGACTTAATCACCGTCAAAGAAGAAACCGGAGAGATGGAGCCATATTGGGAGGAAATTTTACCGATTTTAAAACAGTCCTTGAAGAATATGGAAGAGATGAAAAGGCTAGAGGGAGAGTCGCTGGCCAGGGATCTCCAATCCCGTTTAGATTTGATTGATCAACAATTACAGGCGATCAAACAGCAATTTCCATCCCGGCTTCAAACGTCGCTTCAACGATTTCATGAAAGGCTCCGCTCTCTGTTAGAGGGGGTGGATGTTGATCCGCTCCGTTTTCAACAGGAGGTTGTTTTTTTAACAGAGCGGATAGATATTACGGAAGAAATCGTTCGAGCCGAAAGTCATTTAACTCAATTTACTGCTCTCTTGGCCAGAGAGGAACCTGTCGGCCGAAAAATGGATTTTTTACTTCAGGAAATCCATCGAGAGATGAATACAGTGAGTGCCAAGGTCAACGATGCGGAGATCTCTCAGAGAGTCGTCGAAGTGAAGTCCGAGTTGGAGAAAATCCGAGAACAGGTTCAAAATATCGAATGAGCATCCGATACGATCAGCGTTTTGGGTTTCAGCAGGAGATAAGAGAAAAAGGAGTTGGATTGGTGTTTATCCTCTCCGCACCCTCTGGAGCGGGAAAGACCACTCTGGTGAAAGAGGTGATGGAACAACTACCAGGTCTTCGTTTTTCGGTTTCCTTTACTACCCGGTTACCCCGGCCCAATGAGAAGGAGGGGGAGGACTATCATTTTGTTTCTCACTCCACTTTTCAAAGAATGGTGGAGAAAAATGCATTTTTGGAGTGGGCAGAAGTACTGGGCAATCGCTATGGGACCCCTCGTCCTGATTTAGAAAAATTAAAACAAGAGGGAGTGGATCTCATCCTGGACATCGATACGCAGGGGGCGAAATCGGTCTTAAAGCAAATGAGCCAATCCGTCTTGATTTACCTTCTTCCCCCTTCGTTAAAGATCCTTCGAGAACGACTGATGAAAAGAGGATTGGACTCCCTTGAGAGTATTAAATTTCGTTTATCAAACGCTCGACGAGATATAGAGGAGGCCTCGACCTATCATTATGTGATACTGAATGATCGCATGGAGGTCGCCACCGAAAAATTAAGGTCCATTATCATCGCTGAGAGGTGTCGTTGGAGCAAAGATTCGATCATCGAAGAAAACAAAAAATTATGGGAGGATAAGGATGGCTAGGATCACTGTAGAAGATTGTTTGAAGAAAGTGGAAAGCCGGTTTGAATTGGTGATGTTGGCGGCCCGGAGAGCCAAAATGATAATGAAAGGAGCTTCCCCCTTAGTCGAGGCGGATAACCGCCCTATTGTGATGGCCCTACGGGAAGTGGCTGCTGGAAAGGTCAACTTTAAACATCCGGAAAACAAAGAAAAAGGGAATGAAGCATCTGGCGACGACTCCTGAAAAGGGAACCCGAGGTCATGAGAGCGATAGAGGATACTCAAGGGAATGCATTGATCGCAGACCCCATTTATCACTACATTGTGATGACCGACCGCATCAAGGGGGAGAAAACAGAGAGGGATGTGATTGACAGCCCTTGGGTTCAACGTCTTCGTCGCATCTTTCAGTTGCAGAGTGCACGGTGGGTCTTTCCTACCGCCGAACATACCCGTTTCCAACACTCCCTGGGCACCCTCCATGTTGCCGGAACCTTTTCAGAGCAGCTTTACCCCTCTCTCTTTAAGATTTTTAAAACAGATCTCCCTTCTTTTCCCTATATCGAGGAACTCCTTCGTCTGGCAGGACTCCTTCATGATGTGGGTCACGGCCCCTTCTGCCATTTCTTTGACGAACAATATCTCTCTCAATTCCGCACGAATCATGAGGAGGTGGGTCAGTATATCATTCGGGAAAAAATCTCTTCTTTGCTCAAGGACATTCGCCAAAGTCCTCATGGCCCCTTTCCGCGGAGAGAGGTTCTTGATCCAGAACAGGTGGCCTATCTTATAAAACGACCGCGAGGAAAGGAAGGACGAAATCACCCACGATGGTTAAATTTCTTACAGCAACTCTTTCGTGGAATTTTCACCTTCGACAATATCGACTATGTTTTACGCGATGCTTACATGACCGGTGTTTCCATAGGACCGGTGGATTGGAGGCGACTCCTCTATTACACCTCTTTCTGTATGGAGGGATTGATTTTGGACAAAAGGGGATTGGACGCATTGGCGATGTTTCTCAATGCTCGTCTTTATCTTTATTCTAATGTCTATTATCACCGGACCACCCGCTCTATTGATCTTCAATTGCAAGAAATATTTAAAGAAACGATGGAGATTCTCTGTCCGTTTCATCCCCTGAAGGAAATCGACCAATACCTCTCCCTCACCGACTGGTTTGTGATGGAAAAGGTGACAGAATGGAAGAGATCGTTATCGCCTCGAGAAAGGCAATTAGGGGAAAAATGGGCAGAGGTCCTCTCAAGGAGATTAAAATGGAGGAGTGTCTTTGAAGAAAAGCTTACTCTCAGAGAGGTGGAAATGGGCCGATCCATCTTTTTGAAACCCGAAGAGGTGAAAGAAAGAATTCAAATGTCTTTGCCGAAACGATTGAAAGGAATCGAATTCCATGTGGATATGGCTCACCACGACCCAAGACCTCTCAATCCATGGCGTGAATCAGTAGAAAGAACCCTTCTGATTTTCGACCCCACCTCTAAAAGAATATCGAGGGAACCTCTTAGGAGATTATTCCAATACATTCCAGCAAAGGTTGCGATTTGCCGGGTTTATGCCCCGACCCACCGTTATGATCAGGAATTAGGACAGGCTGCCAGAAGAGCCATCGCTTCCGAGGGGCCCTTAGAAAGTTTTGAGACAAATGTTTAAAATTTAACCGCCTACGCAGAATGCCCCGTGTGGAAGCACGGGGAGCTTCACCCTCATATGGTTATGAAAACTCCATATTCAAATTGAGGCCGAAGATCATTTCACATCTAACCTAAGAGAAAAGATTTAACTTTTCGAGTGGGGATATACGGATTGACTCAAAGGAGAATCTTGTCTTAGGAGATGGGTCATGTTAATATAAATTGGGTAGTGATTTATTATGGATGAATAAGATGAGCGAACATGATCAGAAAATATGAAGAATAAGAGAAAGGAAGAGCAGAGTGGATAAGAATGGATACCAGAGGCAAGCCCTCAGTATTTACCAATTTATTAGCGACCATCTTTATTTTAATCGGCCAGATATGGAGATTAAAGGAGAACGTTTCAACTCAGCGATTTTGCTAAGCCTTTTGACCGGGTTGAAAAAAGGGAAAGAGCTGATCATTGGAGAACCGGGCTTAGGGAAGACGACTTCAGCAGAATATATCTGTTCTCTCGTTTACCAATTTCCATTGGGTGTGATCTGGGGAAGCGAGGTGTCAGGCCATCCCGAACAAACGGAAGAGAAAATTATTGGGAGACCAGATTTGGGGAAGTTAAATCGAGGAGAAGAGGATGTGGTCTGGACCAATTTTTCCCAAATTCCGGTAAAAATTGTCGATGAGATCAATCGTCTTCCAGAGACCAAGCAAAGCATGATTTTAGATGGTGTGGATCGTGGAAATTGGGAATATCTCAATGAGATGATCATTAATGATGAATATTGTCTTTTTGCCACGGCCAATTACCAGGATGGTGGGACCAATACCATCATCGCCCCGCTCGTGGATCGATTCGATGTGATGGTGGAATCCAGATACCCTGGGGCCAACCTTTCTTTCCTCATTGGAAAAAATAAACGGAAAGATCATCTCCTGAGACACCCCAAATATGAAAAGGACTTCTATCATATTCTGAAATCCAAGATCTCCTATGACAAAAAGATTTCTAAATTGGAAGAGGCTTGCAATCATTTTGGAGAATACCTCCAGCAAGCCTTGGGGATTAAGCCTTTTCAAAAACAAGATCGTGAACAAATCCGCGAGGAGATGGAACGTATTGAGTTGGACCTCGATGCGAGCGCCTTTGCCCGCATGCTCCTTGCGGAGTTGTCTTTCTGTGAACGCTATGGACAGAAACGAGTGGTGGAAAACTGTGAAGAGGGTTGTCACTATACCGGGTATCTGTGTCACCAAATTAAAAACTGCGCTTCCAACCGATTACCCTCCTCCTTGAAGCAATATGCCCAAGGATTGGCATGGCTATTAGAAGATTCTGAGATCGACATCGAACATATCCAGGCGATCGTCCCCTATGCATTGGCCCACCGGATTCAATGGAAAGATGAAATTCTTTCCCAAAAAGAAAGGGCAAAGAGGGATGACCCTTTCCCTATCTTTCTTGCCAAGGAATCCGTGAAAATGGTCTCTCAGAGGTACCGCGAACAGAATGAACATCTAAAAGATGCCTTAGCCGTCGGATCGAAAATTTATCAAGGGGGCAATCTGGAACCATTGGAAGGAGATCACCCTCTTTACGTGGAGATCAAAAAAGATCTGGATAGCCGAAAGCGTCCATAAGTGGATATTCGTTCATCTGTTTTCAGTGGGTCACACAAGGGGCCTATGGAAAAAATGAAACCTATTGCCCAGTCTAAGAAAGGTTCTCCTTCCCCTCCAGACAAGGAGCCTGGGATGGTCAGGAACCCCTTTGAAGAATTTAATTCTTTTATGGCATCGACCTATCCTCTTCCGTTAGATCAGATTGTCCAATCGACGGAGGCGGTCATGGATCAGATACGTTGGGGGTACGAGAAACTTTTAGAAGAAGAGGCGAAAGAATTGGTATGGATGGTTCAATACAATACCATTATCAAAGCTTATGAGATAGCTGAAAAATATGTCAAGGAGTTAGATTACTCGGCAGAGGACATTGAAGACTTCTGTTTCGCTTTAGAAAATACACAAAAAATTCCATACCTGATTCCAGGACCTGCTGGGGTTTATATTTCAGCACTCTGCAACTATGCAAAGGAAGAGGAGATCGTTCTCAAACTTTCAGAGTTGAAGACAGAGATCAACCTCCTTGGGTTTCGACTTCCAAAGGAGAAAAGGTTAAGAATTGACGGGGACACCGGGGATTTTACAGGAATTGGACTTGAGGGGGGAGAATTATTCGTCGAAGGAAATGCAAAAAACTGGACCGGTGCCGGGATGAGAGGAGGAAAAATATTAGTCAAGAAAAACATCGGCCTCCATACAGGTGAATGGATGATGGGAGGAGAGATTTATGTAGGGGGAAGGATAAGGGGATTGGGCAATATTGTGGAGGGAAAGGTGTATGAGAGAGAGAAACTGGTTTACCCAGGAAAGGCGAAATATCCCAATCTCTATTACTAAAGTAAAGCGAAAATTTTAACAGGTCTGAGAAAATGAAGGTGGAAGAGCAGGACTATCAATCGATCATCGAAAAGGTTTGGCCCAAATTGAAGAAAAAGCATCTTTACCCTGAGATTCCAATGCCCAGGGTCAAAGGGACAGCCGATTCTAAAGAAGGGGAAGAGGACGAGACAGAGGGTGTGGGTTTAGAGATGAAAGCCAAACAGATGACCATCAGTGGACGCTTTGTTTCTCGGATGAAGGATAAGATGCCAGAGCAACGAGTCATTGAAGCGCTCCTTGATCATGGATTAAGCCATTATACTTTTTGCCCATGGGATTTTCATACCCATCTCATGCTTTATGCAGAGGCGAAGAAAGTGACGGATGACAAACGATTGGCCAAGCAAGTGGCTAATTATTTTATCGATGTCATTGCAGACACCCATTGTGTCAAAAAAAGAGATACGGAGATTCCTGACCTTCATCGACATCTGAAAAAAGGAACCGTTGAGGAAGTCATCACCTCCCTCTATCAAAAAATTTGGGGATTGGATTTAGGAATTTCTCCTTCCAAGCAGAGTCTTCAAGGACACGAGGACATTGTTAGACGACTAGCACGAATTCCTTATCTGGATCGTCCGCGCTGGGGCGAGAGTATTAAAAAGTTTGCGCGTTCGATTAAGCCACTCCTAATCGAAGAACAGAGAGAAAAAGAGGCCCAAGGAGGAAAAGGAGAACAGAATCCTCAAGGAGATCATGATCTCAACCATTATTCCAATGAGGAGATCGATCAAGGGCTGAGGGATTATGCAAAACAAACCATGGCTCTATCTGAATTTAAGGAGATGGTAGAAGACTTTTCTGATGAATTAAAGGAGATGGGATATGGAATGGAAGGAGGGATGGGAAGAGGTCCAGGGAATCCCATCGATGCGGATGTCCTCTTTTATATGAAATTGGCAGAAAATTATTCGATCCCTTTGAAGAAACTTCCTCTGAATGAAAAAGGATCTCTGCATCCTCACTCCCATTCTCCTTGGGAGATCGGTTCGCCTTATCAAGATGTGGACATTTGGACGAGTTTTGGGAAAATCATGCCAGGCATCACTCAGGTCTGGACTAAAAAAGAAGGGAAGGGGAGGGGGAAGACAGAGGGTTCTCCAGATTGCTTAATTGCCATCGATTCTTCCGGAAGTATGATTAATCCTCGGAAGAGTCTCTCCTATGCCGTTCTTGGAGCGGCCTGCGCCACTAACGCCTATTTACAAAATAATGCAAAAGTCGCTGTCTACAATTTCAGTGACGCTCCGATGGGGGGAAAAGATATCTTAGATTACACCGACCGTCGGGAAGATCTTTATCGGGTCCTTTGTAAATATTTCGGCGGAGGGACAGCGTTGGACTTAGAAGATTTGATGCCCTTGATCCGTGGGAGGAAAAGCCTTGATTTTTTCATTATCACCGATATGAAAATTACTAATTTGGAATCGTTGATTGGATTTTTTGGACAGATCCAAAATCGAGTCACGGCTGTTCATATTGGAGATAACCCTTACGCCGCACGGTTTGAAAAGGCCTTTGAGAAGAAGAAAAACATCAGCATCTATACCGTCAAACGGAAAGAGGATATTCCTCATATTGTCCTCGGAAGGATTAGAGATTATTTTAATCCCACCCAAATAAAAAATTCTTGACTCTTGCCCTTCCAATCCTGTAATTTATTTTTGGGAGGAACGCCTCACAAATGAGAAAACAAGAGGATGATTCCTTCCTATTAAGTCAGGGAGAGATCGAATGCATTCAGGAATTTTAGAGGCCAGATACACCCACCAAGAGATTATCCGGAAATATAATTGGATTGCTCCCATTTACGATTTGTTTGGGATCCTGATGGAATCAAAAGCGCGCCAACGAGCTTTAGAGATGGCGGCGATTCAAAATGGGGAAAAGGTGTTAGAGGTCGCCCTTGGAACCGGACTCAATTTTGTGGAGATCCTAAAGAGGAATCCGAAGGGATGGGTCGATGGAATCGATGTCTCCCAGAGAATGGTAGAAAAAGCAAGAAAAAGAATTTCTAAAACTGGACAAAATAATTATACGCTTCATCTCTGCGATTGCCGGCATCTCCCTTTTGAAGATGAAACATTCGATGTCCTCATGAACCAGTACCTCTTGGACATCCTTCCAGTAGAGGATTTCATCCCCATTCTTTTGGAATTTAAAAGAGTTTTAAAAGAAGGCGGTCGAATGGTGTTAGTAAATATGACCAAAGGGGAGAAATGGTTAAATCAAATTTATGAGGAAATTTATAAATTAAAGCCTCCGCTTTTAGCGGGGTGTAGAGGGGTCATGGCCCAACCCTTTCTCCAAGAAGTTGGATTTAAAGAGTTTCGTAGGGAATTTGTGTCTCAGCTTGGATTTCCATCCGAAATAGTAAGGGGAATAAAGAGAAACGGTTTGAGCTAAAATGGAAATAACCTATTAAAATGATAGCAATTTCTAATGCTTAAAAATGAGGCATTTTGCTAAAAAAATATAGAACAAGCCATTTTTATATCAATCATTAGGGTTTTTCAACAGGCAATTCACAAAAAATGTGGGAAATGATTTTAATTCATTAATTTCGTTAAAGAATTAAAAAGGGATCAGTTAGAGGAGGGCAATAACTGATCCCTACCAGTACACCAAATGGGGGTGAAACAAGGAGGTGATATGGTTTGATGTACTAGCATTTTTATTATAATATATTATAAAAAAAAATCAAACCCTAAAACACGGATTGGCACAAGATTTGCTCAGATAAAGATGATGAAAAAAATATTGATTATTATTTTATTTTTTATTTCTTTTACTGGGATCTCTTTAGGTGAAGTGTATAAATGGGTCGATGAAAAAGGAGTCATCCATTTTACAGATGATATTCTCTTAGTTCCAGATAAATACCGACCTAAAGCTGAAAAAATGGGACTTCCGGAAAGGATAGAAAGGAACCAAGAGGAGGCCGAGCCCAAATCAACAAAAAAAGAGGAGGGATATAAAGACCGTTTAGGAAGAGGGGAAGATTATTGGAAGGGAAGAATCGAAGAGTGGAGAAAAAAATTAAGGGATTCTCAAGAAAGAGTAGAAACGCTACGAATTAAATATAATGATTTGACCGAAAAGTTTAATGCTTCAAAAAGCACCGCAGAAAGAGGAGTCCTTCGACGGGAAAGAGATCAAATCAAAAACGAAATGGATCAGTATAAAATTCAAATTGAAGAAGCAAAAAACATGTTAGACAAAAGAATACCAGAAGAAGCTGAGCTCTACAAAGCAAAGCCAGAGTGGTTAAAATAGTGAAAATATTACATAGGGGGTAGAAAAAATTATTCAATCTATTAAAACCTAATTTAGAATTGGTAACCTCTTCATTTTAAAAGAAATAATCGATTTTCTTCATTTAAAACCCCCTTTTTTCGTAATCATATCTGACAATTTGTGTAAAGAAGAAAAAAGACTTTCAGTTGGTATCCTTTTTGCTTTTATTTAA
>JACAEV010000227.1 GCA_013388645.1 Syntrophaceae bacterium
ATTTAAAATTTATTAAAAACGGTCAGAATATAACAAGATTTCCAAAGTTAAGTCAAATTTTATAATGAACCCAATCATGAAAACACCGATCGATTTTTTTATATTTCTGCCTTATCACTGGTCACTTTCCATGGATGAGTGATGCGTTATCGTTTGAAACTCGATTCTTCTTGATTTTATTTGCTGGGAATGCTAAAAGTTTTTTATCCATCTACACAGAAGACCACGGGCTTTGCCCGTGGGGCTTTATTATCTAATGGAAAAGGAGGGAACAATATGGGACAAATGATTTATCGAAAGAGATTGATGATTGCTTTGGGCTTGGTTATTGCACTGTGCTTGGTATGGTTGGGATGCGGAACGACCGTTCGTGAACGACAAAAAGGACAACCCGTTACCGAAGCAACAGGGGAGGCAAAAGCCGAAACGGAGCGCCCCGGTAAGTATTATCTGGATGATGTCCGCATTCCAGATGAGCTCAATTATAAACCCGATAAATCTTTTATCTATGAGACTCCCAAATTTAAGGCAGGTATTTTGCATTTTACAAAATGGCGGCTGGATATCCCCTCTTTAATCGAGTTTTTTATCTACCATATGGAAAAGGATAATTGGAAACTCATCAATAGTTTTAAGGGAAAAGAATCCTTCCTCAATTTTTCAAAACCTGACAAGACCTGTTCCATCCGGGTGAGGGATAAATGGACAGGGACCGTCATCGTCGAGATCCAAGTTGGCCCGCTGGGAGAAAAAAAGATGTAAGAGCGGGGTATGTTATTCCGTCAATTTAAAAGGACCATTGACCACTATCAATTATTGGAGAAAGGGGAGCGATTGATCGTGGGGGTGTCCGGTGGAGTGGATTCAATGGTCCTGCTGCATTTGCTCAATGCCTACCGAGAGGCGTTTCAACTCACTCTGATCGTCGCTCATGTCAACCATGGTCTCCGTCCCGAGGAATCCGAGAAAGAGGCGGAACTGGTTCAGACAGAATGTGAACTGCACGGCTTCCCATTTGAATATGGTCAATTTAATGTGAGGGAGTTTCAAAAAACGGCTGGGCTTTCTACCCAGGATGCAGCGAGACGGATCCGTTTTCAATTCTTTCAAGATCTCCTTAAAAAGCATAAGGCTACAAAGATTGCCCTGGGGCACAATGCCGACGATCAGATCGAAACCATTCTCTTAAGATTGATGAGAGGATCTGGTGTAGAGGGTTTAAAAGGGATGCTCCCCATCCGGGAAGGAAAGGTCATCCGGCCCCTTCTTGAATCGTGGAGAGAGGACATTGAATCCTTCGCCGCCGAAAAGGAGATTCATTTCTGTTTGGACTCTTCAAACCTAAAGGAAGACTACCTTCGGAATCGAATACGACTTTCCCTGATCCCTTTAATAGAAAAAGAGTATCAACCCAATTTTAAGAAGGTCCTTCTGAGCACATCGGCCATTCTTCGGATAGAAAATGACTATTTGGAGAGAAGCGCAGAAGAAGCCTATCAGAGGATCGTTCAAGAAACGGGAGACACCCTCTCTTTCAAATTTTCTGAATATCAATCTCTTCACCCAATCATGCAGTGGAGAATCGTCAGGAAGATGATCGAGACCTTTTTTACCCAAGCCACGGTCATGAGAGAAAGTAACTGGTCCGACGTTCGTCGGATTTATCGGGAACTGCAAAACCCTCGCGCCAGTTTTATTTTAGAATGTCCCCCTGGCCTCTGGGTTGAAAAACGATACGATCGGGTGAAACTGGGAAGGGTGGGGTTCAGACCATATCCCCCTTTCGAAGTTGAGCTCGTTTCTCCGGGGCGAACCGTCATCGAAGAGATCGGGAAAGAAATCGTCATAGAAGAAGTGAATCGAGTTCAATTTAACCAAACGAAGGAATTCGTGACAACAGCCTTTATGGATTATGAAAAACTGCAATTTCCCATGAGAGTTAGAAATTTTAGGCCCGGCGACCGCTTCTGTCCTTTGGGGGTGAAGGGAACCCAAAAATTAAAAGAGTTCTTTATCGATCATAAGGTCCCGAAGTTTGAGAGGCCGAAGATCCCTTTGCTCATTTCAGGAGAGATGATCGCTTGGATCATGGGTTATAGGATTGACAATCGAGTAAAGGTAACAGAAAAGACTAAGAGAGTATTAAAAGTAGAGATGATTTAGAAAATTTACTTCTTTATCCAACTCAATACCATCTTTCCAAATTTTAAAAAGCTCAGACAAAATCAAACTTAGAAACCTTATGTGGAACCCTTGACAACCAACAAGAGATTAGGTTAATGAAGTCTATTTCCTATAGAAAAAGTATGATTTTATAACCTATGAAAATTTCAACAAAAATCAGATACAGCGTAAGGGCTATGGTAAAACTTGCCACCTATTATGGAAAAGGTCCTATGGAATTGAGAGAGATAGCTAAAAAGGAAAACATTTCATTGAAATATCTTGAGCAAGTCATTAATCCCCTTCGGGCAGCAGGGTTAGTCAAATCGATTCGTGGTTCCAAAGGTGGATATTCATTAGCCAAACCCCCTTCTGAAATCTACTTATACGATGTGGTTGAAGCATTAGAAGGACCGCTCAATCTTATCGAATGTCTACGGGATCCTAAGGCCTGTCAGAAAGTCCCTTTCTGTGTCACAAGAGATGTTTGGAAGGAGGTTTCTGAAGCAATCTCTAAGATTTTTCATTCGATTACGTTAGAGGAGATGGTCAATCGACAGAGAGAAAAAGAAGGATCCAATCCTCCGATGTACCAGATTTAATCATTGAAAGGGTTCGTGGGTACTTGATGGCTGGCAGGGTCGAATGCTGAAAACGTTCTTAATAAAAATTTCGTTTGGAGAAAGGGATGACAAGAATAGCCAACTCCATTTCTGATTTAATCGGGCACACACCATTATTGAGATTAAATCGAGTCACTCAGGGATGTCTGGGAGAGGTGATTGTCAAATTGGAGTCATTTAATCCCTGTGGAAGCATCAAAGACCGTATCGGCTATTCGATGATTGAGGCAGCTGAGAAAGCAGGGCGGATTCAGAAAGAGACCATTATATTGGAAGCCACAAGTGGCAATACCGGAATCGCTCTGGCTTTTATCTGCGCTTCGAAAGGGGTCCCATTAGTCCTCACGATGCCAGAGACGGTATCGATGGAGAGACTCCATCTTCTCAAAATGTTTGGAGCAGAAGTGATCCTGACACCCGGTCATGAGGGAATGACCGGGGCGGTTAGGTTGGCGGAAGAGATAGCCTCAAAGGATCATCGCTATGTTATCCTCCAACAGTTCAAGAATCCGTCAAATCCAGAAATTCATAAAAGGACCACCGCATTGGAAATCTGGGAAGATACAGAGGGCCAAGCCGATATATTGGTCTCAGGAGTAGGGACAGGCGGGACGATTACTGGAATTGCTGAATTCATCAAAAAAAAGAAGCCTGGGTTTAAAGCCATTGCGGTGGAACCGGAAAATTCCCCGGTTCTTTCAGGGGGGAGACAAGGCCCCCATAGGATCCAGGGGATCGGCGCAGGTTTTGTCCCTGAAGTGCTTCAAATAGATTTGGTGGATGAGATCATCAGGGTAACAGATGAGAATGCTGGATTATTGGCGAAGCGATTGGCTAAAGAAGAGGGGATATTGGCTGGGATCTCATCGGGTGCCGCAGTTTGGGCAGCCATTGAGGTTGCAAAAAGACCAACCAGCCAAGGAAAGATGGTCGTGGTCATCCTGCCCGATACTGGAGAGCGATATACCAGCACCTGGCTGTTCAATGAAATGAAATAAAGGATTGGGGAATAATGGAATATGGGAATGGTGGAATAGTAGAAAAAATGGAGACTCTGTTTTTGTGTCATTTTTCATTCAACAATATGCAATCTTCAATCTGCAATCAAAGAAGAGGGTGATGATATGGTATGGATCATGAATGGCCCCATTCAAGGGGGCGGATATCAACGAAGCATTAAGAATGGAGAGTTCAAAGTAAAAACTAAAATTTGTAATCTGGAATGGCAAAAGGAGAGAACCTATGGCGAAGACCATTGAAGAGATAAACGAGAAGATTAGAAGGGGGAAGGCATTCGTCTTAAGTGCCGAAGAGATCATCGACTATGCCGCGGAGAAGGGAGTGAAACGGGCAGCTTTGGAAGTGGATGTCGTTACCACCGGAACCTTTGGCCCAATGTGCTCCTCAGGGGCTTATTTTAATGTGGGCCATACGAAACCTCGCATCAAGTTGGGAGGGGGGAAAACATATCTTAATGATATTCCGGTCTATACAGGATATGCAGCAGTGGATTTTTTCTTGGGAGCCACCGCGATGTCAGATGACGATCCGAGAAATAAAATCTTTCCAGGGAAGTTTGCCTATGGAGGAGCCTATGTCATTGAAGAACTGGTCGCAGGAAAAGACGTCAGGTTGACTGCGACTGCTTATGGGACGGATTGCTACCCGAGAAAAACGTTAGAAACCTATATCTCTCTGAAAGATATGAACGAAGCGGTGCTTTTAAATATCAGAAACGCTTATCAGAATTATAACGTTGCGGTCAATCTTTCAGATAAAGTGATTTATACTTACATGGGAGTGCTTCAGCCGAAAATGGGCAATGCGACCTACTGCAGTGCAGGACAACTCAGTCCCCTCCTCAATGATCCTTACTACAAGACGATCGGCATCGGGACACGAATTTTTCTTGGCGGAGGAATTGGATATGTCGTAGGAAATGGAACCCAACATAACCCAGGAGTGAAGAGGACCGAGGGAGGGGTCCCCAAAATGCCGGCAGGAAATCTCTGTGTCACAGGGGATCTCAAGATGATGAGTCCCAAATGGCTTAGAGGAACATCCTATACGGGATATGGAGTGACCCTTACCGTTGGGATTGGTGTTCCCATTCCCATTTTGAATGAAGAGATCCTACAATATACAATGGTTCGGGATGAAGAGATCTTTGCTCAAGTGGTGGATTATAGTGAATCCTATCCTCAATGTATTCCAGGAAGCCTCGGGGAGGTCAATTACAAACAACTGAAAAGCGGCAAGATTACAGTTCAAGGGAAAGAGGTTCCCACCTCCGGCCTTTCCAGTTATTTGAAGGCTAAAGAAATTGCTCAGATTTTGAAAGAATGGATTGGAACGGGGAAGTTCTTTTTAACCCAACCCGTTGAACTGATTCCTTCGGCGGATTCTGGAATCGTTTTCAAACCTTTAAAAGAGCGACCCATTAAAAA
>JACAEV010000232.1 GCA_013388645.1 Syntrophaceae bacterium
ATGCATTTCTCTTTGAAAATCCCTCCCAACCTCCCTTTGCCTGTCTTTGACAGGAAAAAGATTACCAAAGGGAGGGGAAAGATTTCCCCCTTTTGACAAAGGGGGATGAAGGGGGATTAGATACTTTTCCGATTGCGGTCAGGCCCCTCCCTCACCCTCCCCTCTCCCCCCCCCACGGGGGAGAGGACAAAGGTGAGGGGGTCAGAGGTGATGGCGATCTTCGTTCCATTATTTATATAAAAGTCAATAATAATGGAATTTATTTGGAAACTAATGATTTAACCAAATCAACGGCCGAGGCCGCATCCGGGGCATATCCATCTGCACCGATCTCTTTTGCAAATTTCTCCGTGACCGGGGCACCTCCTATAATCGCCTTCACTTGTTTCCGGAGCCCGGCCCCCTCAAGGGCTTGAATGGTATTTTTCATCTCTCTCATGGTCGTCGTCAATAATGCCGACATCCCCACGACTTGAGGTTGATGTTGTTTAATGGCCTCAATAAATTTTGCCACGGGAATATCGACCCCCAGATCGACCACCTCGAATCCGCCTCCTTCCAACATCATGATTACCAAATTCTTACCAATGTCGTGGAGGTCTCCTTTAACTGTTCCGATAACAATCTTGGCAGCCAAAGTGCTCGTTGATTTTGATAAGATCGGTTTGAGAATTGCCATAGCCGCATGCATGGCTCTGGCTGCAATGAGGACTTCAGGAATAAAAATCTCACAGGTTTTAAATTTATCGCCAACCCGATCCATGGCTGGGATGAGCCCTTCTTTCAGGATTGTTTCAGCTGATTCACCCGATTCTAAGGCCACCTGAGTCAGTTTCTTTATTTCATCCATTTTCCCTTGCGAAAGGATGGTATAGAATTTCTCTTTATCAATCATCCCTCTTCCTCCTTTTGCTAATAAGTCAGCTGAGTCCTCCACAGGGCGTAGAGTTTTAAAACTTCATCGGTAACTTCCCCCATTCCTGAACCATTTCTGTTATCCGGACGAGCCTTTCGAATTTGGCATCAGGGGGGGTGGTGTCACTGATACCCAAGATGAACCGATCCCCTGGAGCAATCTCCATCAATAGGGTTTTCATAAACGTTTCAAACTCTTCATCACCCATACTCTCTTCAAGAAGGGCTACCGATGGAACGCCCCCAAAGATCGTAACCTTCCCCTTGAAAGCCTTTTTTACCTCACTGATCGTTACCTTGGTCATGGGTTGGGGACAGACTGCCTCAGCAATATCCATCCCGCTTTCAGGGATGAGATCGAGGAGTCCCTTGTTCTCGCCGTCACAGTGGCACAGAAGAAGCTTCCCTTTTGGGTGGAGTTGGTCCGCCAGTTTTTGGAGATGGGGGATGATATGATCCCTGAAGAAAGGAGGGTAGGTGATCATCTCATCATAATTGGCTCCAGAAAAAATCACTTCTGCTGGTGAATCTGCGAGAACCTTAAAAATCTGATCGAAATAGGGCTCCATATCTTCGCAGAGCCCTTGCATTTCCTTAGGATGATCATACATTTCGAGATAGAATTTGGTTGCATCAAGGAATTCCTTCATAATATGATGCATGGGACTCGCTGAGAGGTTGGCAAAGGCAGCCGCAAATCCCTTATCTCCGACCTTATTTTGATATTCCAGGTAATTGTCATAGTCAGGGTGGATCTTAATATTTTTAAAAATGTAACCCACCGTTTTGTAGTCTTTGGGTTCTTTGATCACATGGTCAGTGATCCAGGTGATGGAGGCGCCCGCCCGTTTCATTTCCTCGGTATAAATATATTTGCATGAAACAGAGCCGATGGGTGTATGGTAGCTAACGAAAGTGGTATCCCCTTCTCGTTTCACTTCCCTGTCAACTTTAACTAACTCTGGCCGATAAGCCATTCCCCATAAACGATAGACACCAATTCCTCTATCAATATTGTCCTCAGGAGATCTGACTTTTAAGAATTCAGGTACAATTTTATGGTAGCCTCCCCCGATGTAATCAGCGATTTCATCAAGGGTAGCCTCTTTTCGGAATCTCGAGGGCAGTGTTCCTCTCATGGAGTTGGAATTGTGCCAGAGGTCAATTCGAGGGACCCAGGGAAGCTGATCGGCCCACTCCCCCCTTGCGGCTTTTAGCATACGTTCTTTTTTAGTCATCATTAAAATCTCTCCTTCAGAGTTTTGTGTTACCAACCGATCAACTTTGATGGCAGCCATAAGGCGATTTGGGGAAATAGTGCCACCAAAGCAATCCCAGTCAGTTGAAGTATTAAATAAGGGATCACACCGTGAAACATTTCTTGCATGGTTATTTCGGGTGGGACAATGGACTTCAGGTAGAAGATGGCAGGAGCCATAGGGGGTGAAAGGTATGAAGTTTGAATCATCATAATAAAAAGAATACCGAACCAGATGGGATTGAATCCCAATTTATCAATGATGGGGGAAAAGATGGGGATGAAGATAAGTAAGATGCTTGCCCAATCCAGAACAAACCCAGAAGCAAAGGCGATGAGTAAAAAAAGAACAAAAATGCCAATTCGACCAAAGGGTAAACCCATCAATATCTTTTCAGTCACCTCACCCCCGCCCATCCCTAAAAATACTCCACTGAACATATACCCACCTGCCAAAATCATCATCATCATACTCGAAATTTTCAGAGTTTGGATAACCGTTTCCTTTAAAGCATTCATAGTGAGTTGTCTATAGGCGGCAGTTAAAATCATGGCGCCGAAAGCTCCCAGAGCGGCTGCTTCAGTCGGAGCTGCTAATCCGAGAATGATACTTCCCATGACTGCAAAAATGAGTAAGACAGGGGGGACTAAGGCTGTCCCAGTGATTGATAGTTTTTTTGTTAGCGGAATATTAAGCTCGTCAGAGGGAATGGCCGGGGCTAATGACGGATTAATGTATGATCTTATAGTTATGTAGATAATATAAAGGGAAGAAAGAAGTAAACCTGGAAAGATACTGGCGATCAATAATCTACCTACGGACAAACCAGCAGCGGGTCCATAAACAACGGTGACAACACTTGGTGGAATGAGAGTTCCCAAAGACCCTCCTGCGCAGATGGTTCCGCAGATGAGGGCATGCTGATAATTCCTTTTGAGCATTACGGGGATGACCATCACCCCCACCATCACTTCGGAGGCTCCGATGATTCCAGTGCAGGCGGCAATGATGGTACACATCAGAACCGTGGCAATAGCCAATCCTCCTTTTAAACGTCCTGTCCAGAGACTGATGGCATCGAAGAGCTTTCCAGCTATCCCTGAACGTTCGAGGAGAGTCCCCATGAAAATAAATAATGGAACGGCGGCGAGGACATAATTGTCGGCAACACTATAGATACGGCGTATGAGCATAGGAAAGATGCTCCATTCAAACCCTATCAAACCAAATAGAAAGGCAATGCCCATAAGAGAAAATGCAACAGGGAATCCTGAAAAAATGCAGAGGAGCATGCCTGGGAACATTAAAAGGGGAAGATACTCCGGGCTCATCAATCTTTGCCTTTAAAGAGAATAGAAATGTTACGGATAAATTCCGCTATTCCTTGAAGGAATAGGAAGAAAAAACTGATCACCAGCACTGCTTTATAAGGATAGAGATGTGGACGCCATGGACTCAATCCTGATTTCTCACCCATCTCCCAGGATTGGATTGTAAATTCTGTGCCAGCATAAATAAGCACAATCATAGCTGGGAAAAATAAGATGAGGTAGCCCAAAATATCAACGATCGCTTTGCCTCGTGGAGGAAGGCGCATATGGAGGACGTCAATTCGAATGTGAGCTTTGGCGGAAAGGGTGTAAGCTGCTCCGAGCAAAAAATGGGTTCCGTAGAGAAAATAAGTTACTTCATAGGACCAGATGGTGGGGCTTTTAAGGATATATCTCGCAATGACCTCGTAGACCAAGGCAATGACATTCGGAATGACAAGCCAAGCTACGAATTTACCCGACCAGGTACTGATGGAATCAATAGTTTTTACGATAGAAGCAACTGTCAAGTATTTTTCTCCAATATGTCATTTGCAAATTAAAAGTGCACCGTTTTTTTAGATTTTCATTTTAAAAGTGCACACCTCGATTTCGTGATCCTTTGAGTTATCCATAGAGGGTAGAGAGCGGAGAGATTTTAGC
>JACAEV010000163.1 GCA_013388645.1 Syntrophaceae bacterium
CTCAAACACCTGAAACAGGCTTCTGATCTTTCGAGGCGAATGGGAATCGAATTTGGGACATTCTGCTGCCTATTTACGAAGGCACAGTTTGAATTCGACCGGGGAGAAGAAAAAAAAGCCGGGAACACCCTCCAGATGGCTCTCAGCCTGGGCAAGGCACGGGGGTTTATGGGACTTTTCATTGACCGGCCGGCGACTACAGCCAGGGTTTGCATGAAAGCTCTGGAAACCGGGATAGAGGTGGATTACGTCCGGGAGATGATTCGCGAACGCAACCTGATGCCGGAGCAACCGCCATGGCATCTGGAGAATTGGCCCTGGCCTTTGAAAATTTTTACCCTGGGACGATTCGCCATCTTAAAAGACGAAAAGAGTGTCCGGTTCACCAAAAAGATCCAACAAAAACCTCTCGATTTGCTCAAGGCCATCATTGCTTTTGGAGGGAGGGAGGTGGGAGAGCATCTATTAACCGATGCCCTCTGGCCTGAGGCGGATGGCGATTTGGCCCATCAATCTTTTGCCAGCAATCTCCATCGTCTTCGCCAGTTGCTCGGCTTTGAGAAAGCGATCCTGCGCCAGGAAAATCAACTGACCCTGGACGAAAAATATTGCTGGGTCGATATCCGGGCTTTCGAATATCTGCTGGGAAAAGCGGATGCCCAATGGAAAGCGGGAGAAATAGAGAATAGTGTTGAACTGATCGAAAAGGCCATCGCTTTCTATAAGGGACCCTTCCTGGGTCAGGAGGTTGAGCAGCCTTGGAACATGGGTATAAGCGAACGGTTGAGAAGCATGTTTCTAAGAAGTGTTAAAAAGTTAGGGACCTATTGGATGGAGAATGGTCAATTGGAAAAAGCCCTGGAGTGTTATCAGAGGGGGCTTGAAGTGGACAGGCTTGCAGAGGAATTTTACCAGGGAGTAATGACCTGTTATCACCAGCTCGGCAGATATCCAGAGGTGATCTCCACATATCACCGATGTAAAAAGGCCCTTTCCACGGGCCTCGGAATCGAACCTTCCTCAAGGACAGAGGGAATTTACAAAGCTACAATAACTCCCCCGACCCCCTCTTAATTTAAGTCGATTAGACCCGACCACGGGAGGGGGTTTATTCCTTTCATTAAATTAACGCCTCCGTCCATCTACCTCCTCTTAGTCTAAGTCGAATAGACCCGACCACGGGAGGGGGTAGGGGGAGTTATCAGCTTCCATCCATCTTCCCCCTCTTAAGCTAAGAGGGGGCAAGGGGGAGTTATCAGAGGAGGTTGGGTGGGTTAAGAGAGGTATGAAATTCCTTAGAAATGATCCAGCTTTAAAGCAACGGAGAAGAGAGCTGAGGCGGAATCAGACTGATGTTGAGAAGGCCCTCTGGGCACACCTCCGAAACAAACAGTTTTATGGAATGAAATTTTTTCGCCAATACAGCATCGGGCCTTATATTTTAGACTTCTACTGTCCAACCATCAAACTTGCAGTGGAATTGGACGGTGGACAGCACAACCTGTCCGAAAATAAGAAGTTTGATGAAACCCGTTCAGAACATCTGAATTCAAAGGGAATTAAGATCGTGCGGTTCTGGGACAATGAAGTATTGCTTGACATGGATAGCGTCCTGACTGAGTTGGGTCTTAAAGTACCCCCTCCGCGCCTACAAATATAATTCCCCCCCTCTTATTAACAGCCTCAAAATAGTCCATACGTTGATGTTGCTGACATAACCCCACCTAACCTCCCCTTATCTTAAGGGGAGGATTGAACTATTCCTCTTAAGTTAAGAGGGGGAAGGGGGCGTTATGAGTCTTTATTCCATTGATATCTAAAATCTTTCTCTTTTCCCCGCTTCTATTTTTATTAAACTTCTCTCTTCCCCGATTCCCCGTTTCCCCCGCTCATTTTTTCCCCAATCTGTACCCGATCTGTACCTCCTGCTGTGATATTAGATAAACCAAATTAGACATTATTCCATCATTCCAATATTCCAGTAGTCCGAGTCTGAGGCTGGTTTTGCCAGAGAAAACGATTTTAGCCAATTATATTGTTCGAATTTATCGTTTCCAGAAAAACAAACCCACCAATCTTGTCGGAGTTGTGGAAGAGGTCGGGCAAAAAGGAAAAAAAGCATTTATCAGTTTAAACGAACTCTGGGAAATCCTCAGCTCATCGAAAGAGATGAGGAATCAAAAGAGAGGAAAGAAGAGAGGAAAGACATTTCACAAAAGCTGATTTCGGTCGGGAAAGGGGGTGATAAACAATAATTAAGAAGGGCCTGTTCAGGCTGAGTTGTCGAAAAATGTTGCCTTAACCTTTATCTCTTTCATCAAAAACAAGGAGGTGCAAAATGAACTCGATCAATAAAGTAAAGATTCTGTCAGTTGCCATGGTTTTGGGTTTAGCTATATTCGTTTCATTTGTCCAGGCAGAGCCTATGGACATCACAAACTGCAGTTCCGGAACAACCAATGTTTTGATTGCGACCGATGAACTGACCATGATGACCACAGATGTAAAAGGAATCACCCGGGACAATCTTGACAGCAAGTTTTTCGATAATATGACATACCATGCCATCGGTCTTTTCAAGGTGATGGGGGGAAAGAGATACGGAACCACGATGGTAAAGTTTATGGCCCCTAACGGAGATTATTTTATTGTTGAGGCAACCTATAGCCCGGAGGGCGCTACGGCACCATTTCTTCTTGGCACCGGGAAATTTAAAGGGATAACCGGTAATTGCGAATCAAAACCAATTACCAGCGGCAAGCCGATCGTTCCCGGCACAACCCAGGGCTGCACCCGGGTCACAGGAAATTACGAATTTAAGAAATAGACTTACCTTTATCCATTTCCCGATACGGGAAAAACCGGTATTTTCATCTATGACAGGAGGCACTTATGAAAACTAAATTATCATTTTTGATACTCATCTTTTTGATGACCGGATTGCTCACCACCTTTGCCTTCTCTGCGGATGTTCCCATGATAACCAAAGATCAACTTAAAGCAATGCTTGGGAGCACTGATTTAGTGATTTTAGATGTCCGTATTGGCAGCGACTACTTCGCAAGTGATTTGAAGATTAAAGGAGCTGTACGACCAAATATGGGGGAAAACATTTGTGGAACAACGTCCAAATACCCAAGAGGATCGACCTTTGTCTTTTATTGTGCTTCACCCAATGAAGAGAGAAGTGTAATGAACCTAAAACATCTCACAGAAGTGCACCGAGCGGATGGATACACTAAAGTATATGTCCTCAAGGGAGGTTGGGAAGAATGGCTCAAAGCCGGTTACCCCACTGAAAAGAAATAAGAAGGAGATCAGAGTCAAACTGACCCCGACTTTAATCAGCTAAATAGGGGATCGAAGACTCATAACCCCACCTGACCTCCCCTTAAAATAAGGGGAGGGATATACTCCCTTCCCTTGGTCGGGTCTAATCGACTTATATTAAGGGGAGGGATATACCCCCTCTTAAATTAAGAGGGGGAAAGGGGGAGTTACTTCCACCAATTGGAAGCAATGAGTTCATTAGAAACGATGCTTATTCGATATGTCCGAACTGCCGCCTATGACATACTATGAATTCGGGACAATCGGTTACCACCCTCAAGTTACCGCAGCCACATGGGAGGAGATCGAACGGCTTCTTCCATGGCATTTCTGTTAATATGCGTAACTAAAATTAACTTATGTTAATGTTTGCATAATATATTAACATATGTTAATCATTATGCATGACTGAAAATTGGCATTGTGGACGGAAAACATGACCGACGAAAAATACCTCACCATTCCTGAGCTTGCAAAACTTCTCGGAGTCAGCCGTATTGCAATATTCAACCGGGTCAAGAAGGGGCAGATCCCTGCCTCAAAGATAGGGAAAACCTACTTTATTACAGACCAAACGATTGCGCACATCCTCGGCAAGGAGGTTACGAAAGGCGGCAAGGACCTGATCGATGCCGCTGTCCGTAAAACGGTGCAGGAATATGGCGAGGTCCTGAAAAAGCTGGGCAAGGAATAGTGAAGATCATCACGATTGCTGATGTCGAATACCTTGCTTTCCGGCTCGCGAAGGAGCATCTCTCCTTTGAAGAGCCGATCCCCGATTTTTCCACCAGGTTTCCGAATATCCTTGAAAGTTGTGTGTTGACCCCGTTTCAGAGATTTTCAGGCAAGGCCCTGTATCCGACGTTGGTTGCCAGGGCAAGTATCCTCTTCTACCTTTTGATTAAAAACCATCCCTTTCAAAATGGCAATAAGAGAATTGCCATAACGACCCTGCTCACATTCCTTTACAGCAACAACAAATGGCTGAAAGCCGACACACAGGAATTGTACAATTTCACGGTTTGGGTGGCACAGAGCCCGGCACCGCTCAAAGAGCAGGTTGTCGCGGCTATCCAGAAGTTCATTCGAGATCATCTTACAGATGCAGAATAGTTTGCCACAAAGAAATGAGGGACACCTTTCTATTTTTGAGGTGGTAAACACGTCATAAATTCATTACCCCCCAAACTTAACTAATTTGGCAAGGAGTCCCGCCGGCCAAAGGGTCCTTACCCAATTTATAATCATCTATAAAAGTGAAAGAATCTTGAGTCCTTTTAACCATTTTATAGTGTTTACGGTTATTGGTAAGGAGAGTGAGATGATGGTGAAGGCAGGTGGTCACAATGAGAAGATCGAAATCGCCAATCATCTTTTTCGTTTGCCTTTATCTTCCCCGTTCTTTTCCGAAAAGTCTGCAAATTTCGTCTTCAACCCCTATCATTGAGACACCACACAAGAAATCATCCAAAGCCCTTTTATTTTCGTCCGTCATTGGGGTCAGACTTGTTTCTTGACTTTACAAGAACAACCTGCCCTTCTTTGGAGATGGGATGTTACGATAAACGCAAGAAACAACCCCAGCTCCCCATACTTTATGGGGTCTTCAGGATATCGTGAGTTCCGACCCTTCTAAGCAAATATATTTCTCCCGAAATCTGAAAAGTAAAACGATAACTCTTGGTGACCCTACCTTCCCATATGTTCGGGTGGCCTTTGATCTTTTTGAGTTGCAGGGACGGATGACCCGGATTCTCCAGAAGTAAAGTAAGCTGTTTCTCGGTCCTCTCCTTAATGACCTCTGGCAGAGAATAGTAATCTTCGTCAAAGGGCCTGGTTGTCTGAATTTTCATCGACGTTTTCGGAGATGCCGAACCAATTCCTTCGTATTTTCAAATGGGCCAGATACTTCTCCGCTGGCAATTGCATCGTCAGCTTCCTTTTCTTTTTTCTGCCACTCCTTGGTCCAGAACCAGGCTTGATCTTTGGAAATGAGTTTCTTGGGTATAAGAAGAAGCCCTTCCTCTGTTACATCCACTTCCAAAAAATCCCCCACCTCTAAATTTAACCTTTTAAATGCTTCTTTTGGAATGGTAATCTGATGCTTTGGACTAATTTTTGTAATTTGCATGAATTTCCTCCTGCTTTACTTCTTTACTGTAAAGAAATCTAACAATTTCCTGATAAATTGTCAAGTCGGGATTGAGGAACAGGCTTATCATGAGAATCTTCTTCGAAGGCCCAAAATAGAAACCCGTCCCGATTTCATTTCAAACCCGCTTTACGAAAGGAATCAATTCTACTTCTAAACTGATAATAGTTATTGAAAGGGAAAAAGGGCCAGGCTATTTTTCAAATAGTTGCCTGGCCCTTTTTTTACACAAGGATTAAAAGAATAATTAAGCGCTTGTGGGTTTGACGGGTCTAAGGTAGGCTCCCCAATAACTCATTCCTACGAATACACCGCCGCCAATGATATTACCGATGGTAACGGGAAGGAGATTTCTCCATAAGAAATTCCCCCATCCAAGGATATTAAGATCTACTCCTGAAATATTGGCCATCCCCGGCGCATTCTTCAACAAGATTCCCGTTGGAATGAAATACATGTTGGCGACGCTGTGTTCGAAACCGATGGCAACGAAAGCCATGATGGGGAAAAAGATGGCAAATATTTTTCCAATGGTTTGTCGAGAGGCGAGAGCCATCCAGACCGCTAAACAGACCAACCAGTTGCAACCGATTCCGCGCCAAAGGGCTTCACTAAAGCTAAGTGCAGTCTTATTATAAGCAATCTTCACCGCGGCCATACCGAGCGCACCATCGGCTGTTTTCCACAGTCCCGAATAGTAGAAGAGGAGCGTGACGAGAATTGATCCAATGAAGTTAGCCACAAAAACCACTCCCCACCTTTTCAACATAGTATTGAAGGTGATTTCTCTCGACATGACACTGGACACCATCAGATTATTACCTGTGAATAACTCTGCTCCTGCAATGACCACAAGCATCAGACCGACACTAAAAGCAGCCCCTGCCATGATCTTGCTAAAGCCGATCCCCCATTTGGCGGCGGCATCAAAGGTAACCGTTGTTGACAACAACCCCCCAAAGCCAATGTAGGCTCCTGCTAAAATGCCGAGTACAAATACAGTAAACCAAGGGGAAGTGGCCTTGGCCACTCCTACCGTTTGAGCAACAGTCTCGGCAATGGTCTTGGGAGCTTTATCCTCTAAGGTAGGGACCGGAAATTGCCAAGATTTCATGATCGTTTCGAATCGCCCGATGGCTTTTTTCTCTTCTGTGACTTTCCGTCTCACCGCCTTTTTCACAACCTCGATAATCTCTTCGGGGCGAAAAGGTTTAGCCAGGTAATCCATGGCTCCCCGTTTCATGGCTTCCGTAGCTCGGCCAACCGAAGGATAGCCGCTGATCATCACCACGGCGGAATTGGGTGACCGCTTGTCAATCTCTTCCACCACATCCATTCCATCAAAACCCGGCATCATCCAGTCCACCAAAATCACATCAAATGTTTTCCCTGAGACAAGCTGGAGCCCTTCTTGTGGATTGGCGGTCGTTGTGACCTCAAAGCCTTCAGCTTCAAATATTTTTCGACATGATTTCAGGACAATCTCTTCATCATCGATGATCAACATCTTTTCAGCCATCGTATTTCCCCCTTATTTAAGGTAAAAATTCTAAATTCGAAACACGAAATCCGAAACAACTTCAAATGACCGAAATCAAAAATAAGGACGATTACGCTTTGGAAATTGAAACATTGGTATTTCGTATTTGTTTCGAGCTTCGATATTCGGATTTCGGATTTTCCCTATCTTACCCTCCTGCGCCCGTAGGGAAGGAGTCCTTTTTAAGCGTCTTTTGAAGAACCTGTCGAACCACTTTGATCAACTCATCGGGTCGAAACGGTTTTGGAATAAATTGGGTGGCTCCCAGCTTTAACACATCAGCGATGGTCTCCGGAGTGGGATACCCACTCATGACAATGATGGGTATGTCGGGCCAGTTTTTCTTTATTTCTCTCATGAGGAAGATACCATCATGCTTGGGCATCTTGACATCCATGAGCAAAAGGTCAAACTCATAATATTTGACTTTCTCCAATGCCTCGTCTGCACTGGGGACCGTCGTGACCTCAAACCCTTCTGCCTCGAGGATGCGCCGGCAACTTTTGATGACGATGGCATCATCATCCACGACTAATAATTTCATTTTCTGTTCGCTTCTCCTCCGTCGGCAACCAGACTTTAAAGGTGCTTCCTTTGCCCACCTTGCTCTGAACCCAGATCGTCCCCCCGTGGCGCTCCACAATCCCGTAGGACACTGACAGCCCTAATCCAGTGCCCTGCCCCACCTCTTTCGTCGTAAAAAAGGGGTCAAATAGCTTGTTAAGATTCTCGGGAGAAATCCCACATCCTGTATCCGTGCATAAAATCTCAACTCCGTTTTGACCGGGATGGCTTGTTGAGATCCCCACATTGGTAGAGACGGTGATACTTCCCCCTGGGTCCGTTGCATCCAAGGCATTGATGATGATATTGAGTAAAACACTTTGCATCTGATTTCTATCCAAGGTCACTAATGGCAGGCCATCCCCAGACTCGAAGGTCAAATTCACGCCTTTTATGAGCGCTTGGTTTTCGACTAATGTCATGGTTTGGCGAACAAGCCGATTGACATCTGTGGGCTCGCGGTCAAGTTCTGTCTGGCGGGAAAAATCGAGCAACCCTTTCACAATTTTTCGAACCCGTTCCGTCTCTTGGGCAATGGTCTCAAGGTCACTCCGAACTTCTTCTGGGATATCGTTTCGGCGAAGAAGCATGTGGGTAAAGGTAAATATCCCTGTCAAGGGATTATTGATTTCATGCGCGACCCCCCCTGCAAGCTTCCCAATGCTGGCTTGTTTTTCAGATTGAAGAAGTTTAATTTCGCTCTCTTTCTTCAGACGCTCATCCCGCTCCTGAATCGAGGTGAGCATTTCCTTGAATGTCTTCTGTAGGACTCCGATTTCACTCTTTGAGATCGGCCCAATCTCCGGAGAAAGGTTCCCCTGAGAAACCTGATGGCTGGCCTCGATGAGCTGTTGGACGGGTCGACTCATCTTATTGGCAATGATATACCCTAATCCAATGGCGAAAACCATTCCTGCAACCGTAATCAATATGAAAAGGGAAAGGGCCTTCCATCGTACATCTGCATATTTTGCCTCAAGCACTCCAGTATAAAGCATCCCCACTCTTTGGCCAAAGATGTCCTCAATCGGCTCATAGGCGGTGATATACCAATCGTTGACCACGAAAGCGCGGTCTGTCCATTTTTTCCCATCTGTCAGGACATATTTGGTCACTTCTTCGGAGCCCACCGTTCCGATCGCTCGGCTTCCATCAGGGGCAAGCACATTGGTGGAAATACGAATATCCTTAAAAAAGATCGTTGCGGTACCAATACTCTGGCCTTTGTAAATTTCGTGCTGGAAAACCGTGTCTCGAACACGATCGACAATCTCTTGGCTCCGGTTGAGCAGCACCCCACCATAGAGGACACCATGAAAAGTCCCAGCATCAAAAATAGGGACTGCCGCGGCTAAAGCCATTCCAGAAAGCTCCTCAATTTCAGGTCGAGGAGTAGCCATCTTGGTCGGGAGGAGTTTGATTCTTGCCCGTTCTGCGAGTTCAGGATTTTCTGCAAAGAGAAATGCATTGCTTAAAATAACGGTTCCTGAGACAGCGACTTGTTTTTGGATGACCAAATTGGCAATAGGATTTTCAGGGGTATTGCCCTTAGGGAAGGAATTCGGTCCGATTCGGCATAGGGTTTTTCCATCTTTTGAGACGACCCCCATAAAATCTAATTCCGTCTGTTGAGCCACCACATTCAACCGATTCACCAATGTCTGTACATCATGTTTTTCAAGGGCCGTTTTAAAAATAGGACCTACCGAAGTGATATTGAGGGCGATTTTAATTCCCTTAATACGACTGAGATAGATCTCTCGGGCCGCATTGAGATCCAGACTAATTCGGGTATAGGCTTCGTTCAGAACAGTTTTATAAAGGAGCTGCCCTCCCACTAAAAGAGCCACTCCGCACACGAGAAAGGAAATGCCAAGGAAACTGAGAATGAGTTTCGATCGAGTAGAATAAAACACGATGGGTCTTCCCAATGGCCTATGAGATCATAGAGGCCGATTTATTAATCTAAGTAGGAGGGGGAGATGGCGTGATGAAACCCGCTACCGTTCCCCGATTTCTCAGAGCCCGTTCTTTCTTTCTTTGGGAGAAGTCAAGTATCCGCTTTTGGATCTGGATTAGTTCATTTCGAGCCTTCTCAGCAGATGAGTATTTTCTCTCTTTAATATAACCGGCGGTCAGAGCTCCCCGATAAACCATTTTCCCTTTCTCTGATCGGATGAGCACAGTGGTATATCCCTCTGGAGAGCCTAACCCTCCAAACGAGATGTCTGAATATTCAGCTGAAAAATCAGGACACACCAAGCATGCCGGCCGCGCAATGGAATCAATCTCTTCAAAAGGAATGTGGATCACCCTTCCATCCTTAAGGTAAATAAAAAAGTCTTCTTTGACGTTGACCTTTGTCACATGGGCTAAGTCAAATCCATATCGTTTCTCTAAGTGCTTCATCTGGACGTCGTTGAAAGAAAAGTTCTCCATACAGAAAAGGCCGAAACAGTACTTGATGACATCGGAGGGAAGGATTCCAAGCACCTGCATCTTCCGGACAGTATGAATCTGACAAGGTGTCCCGACCATGGCCACTCGATCGATTAACCCCTTCCGCAAACTTTTCAGTTCACGTATGGCAGGTGAATAGGTGGAGTAATGGTCTCCCAACTTGACAATTGAAAAAGACTCATCATAATGGGAACCTGAAGCGGAGATGATTTCCTCTCCTGAAGTGGCAAGCATGGGACCTCTATGAAAAGGACCGTCACTTCTTGAGACCAATGCCCCATCGATCATATGATTATCCATGAGATAGAGAAGGAGAGAGGTCACGACCCCTCCATCTGTACACTTCTCCCCTATGATGGGGTTGGTGGTCTGAGCCGACACCAAGTCTTTGATTTGCCCAATGGGCGCTTCCCAGTTCGTTTTCTTTTTTAATTCCTCGTCAAGTTCATGGATGTTGGGACAGATCAAGTAGCAGATCCCGCAATGAAGGCACTTCTCTTCATCCGCAAATCTGGGCATTCCATCTGGCCCAATTTCCAATGCCCCGAGGTTGGAAGCGGAACAAAAAGCAACACAACCTCCGCACTTCCCACAGAAATTGTTTTTTTGAACGATTCGGATCAAATCATGAAAGGTTTTGACGTCGGTTTCCATAGGGATTCGCCTTCAAAGTTTTTTGGATATTATAACAGCTATTTCGGTATTTTTGAACCCCAAAATTTATAATTTTTATTCTTCTCAATGAGATCCAGAAGTTTATGGTCCGTTACAGGATGGGAAGACTTACCTTCAGATCGATGAATGCGGTCACCCCGACCCTCCCCTATCCTCCGTCCAAGGGACGGAATATGGCGTTTTAAAGAATCATCAACATCTTTTGGATTTTCTTTCAGACATGCCTTGGAAGGGTAAATTTCATAATTCAAACGATATTGAATAGGGGTCAGGTTGGGCATCACCACATTTGCTCCTCGAATTAAACCCAATTCTCTTCCCCATTCAGGGTTGAGGGTGGCTAAGGCTGTGGTGCTTGGGATATTAGATTCTGGACACACAATCCGCGTTAAAGCAATCACCTTATAGGTCATCTTTTCCGTATTGGGAACTTGTTCTTCCTCAGGGATCCTCCATGTCCATTCCCCTTGGCCTAAAGGGGTTTGAGGATGGGGAAGATAAGGTCCCACACCGATCATGTCAAGATCGAGCCTTCGGAAAAGTTCGATGTCATCGGCAAGACTGGCATAGGTTTGACCTGGAATGCCAATCATGACCCCACTCCCTGTCTCATAGCCCAGCTGTTTTAAGGTTTGGAGGATCGCTATGCGATCCGATTTATTTTGGGGAAGCGAAGGATGAATGAGATGATAGAGGCCTATATCTGAGGTCTCGAACCGAAGGAGGTACCGATCGGCACCGGCTTTGCGCCATTCCTCCAAGTCTTCATCCGGTCGCTCTCCTAAACTTAATGTGATCGCCAGTGGGGTTTCTCGTTTAATGCGTCGGAGGATGTTTGCAAACCATTTTGTCTCAATCCCATCATCCTCACCCGACTGGAGGACGACTGTTCCATAACCATATCGTTCTGCTTCACCCACACAGGCCATGATCTCCTCTTCGCTCATTCGGTAACGCTCAAGTTCCTTGTGAGCCGAGCGTAAGCCACAATAGCCGCATTGTCTGATGCAATGGTTCGATATTTCAATGAGTCCGCGCAAGTGAACCTCTTCGCCAACAGTTTCTTTTCGCACGGTGTCAGCCCATTGCCACAACTCATTGAGTCGCGTTTCATCCTCTTCGCGCAGCCAACGCAGTATCTCATCTCGCTTCATCATCGGATCGATTCCTTGTCCTCTCTTTCGCTCCTTTGATATTTCTTTAGGGAAGTACATCCCTTTCCTTCATTTCTATAAATCTCGAGAGCCGCTGGAAAGGGACCCAACGCCCTTTCAAATATCCCAAGCGAAAAAGCGATCGTTAATCCGTAGTTCGTCATGGGCACATTTGCCTGACGGCATCGTAACATCCGCGTGAGCATTTCTCGACGATTCATCATACAGGCGCCACAATGGATGACGAGATGGTAGGGTGAAAGATCCTCTGGGAAATCATGCCCCTGCACGGTTTTAAACTCCAATTTCCCACCGACATATTGAGTGAGCCACCTGGGAATTTTAATACGACCAATATCTTCTGCAATGGGATGATGGGAGCATGCTTCAGCAATCAAAATTCGATTGCCAGGTTTTAGTCGATCGATGGCCAATGTCCCACGAATGAGCTCGGAGAGGTCGCCTTTAAATCGAGCAAAGAGAATAGAAAAAGAGGTAAGAGGGATCTCTCGAGGCGTATCCGCCGCCACCTTGAGAAAGGCTTGAGAATCAGTGACCACAAGTTTTGGGGGGCGGTTCAGACGCTCCAGGGCATGCTGAAGTTCCTGTTCCTTCACGACCATGCAATAAGCATCACTATCCAAGAGATCCCGTATGGCTTGGACTTGCGGCAGGATCAGCCGGCCCTTAGGAGCCTCCTTATCGATGGGAACGACCAGTACGGCCATCTCCCCTGGCCCAATCAGATCACCCAGAATGGCCGGATGGTTGATAAACTCCACGGGTGCGACCTCAAGGAGTGATTGCCTCAGGTCCGGTATCCCCTCACCTGAAATGGCAGAGGTTTTGACCACTGGGATTCTTTTTTGATTCAATTGGTTTATGACCTCTGCTTCTGGTTCACCGCGATCGGATTTATTGAAGACCATGACGATAGGGATATTTCGAGCTTTCAATTCAGCAACCAGTTGTTCCTCAAAATCTCCCCACCTCCCCGCCTCTGAAACAATCACTCCCAAATCCGTCCGATCAAAAATTTGATGTGTCTTATGAATTCGAAGCTCACCGAGGGATCCGGTATCGTCTATCCCAGCTGTATCAATAAACAGGACAGGGCCTAAAGGGAGAAACTCCATGGGCTTTTCCACGGGATCCGTCGTCGTCCCCGCCACATCGGAGACAATGGAGACACTTTGACGGGTGATGGCATTGAGCAGGCTAGACTTTCCCACATTGCGGCGTCCAAATATGCCGATATGGAGTCGAAATCCCTTTGGAGTGGATTGGTGGTGGATGCTTTGCCCCATCAGCTCTTGTTCGGTTGAAGAATGCCCCATATCAATCAATTTTTCTACAACATTTAAAAATAGAGATCGCGTTCTCCCTGTTCGATTTGGATCAAGCGTTTCCTGGTTTCATCTCGGCGTTTGGCAGAGGGGATCTCTCCGACACTTTTTTCAAGCAGGGCATAACCTGCCGCTCGAGTTTCTGGGGTCGCATAGTCCTCCAGGTATTCTTTGAAAGTCAAAATGGCATTGGGTAGGCAGAACTGTTTGATGAGGCCAGGTTTGGCTAAGTCCATGAAGTCCTCCCCTGTTCGGCCCAAACGGTAACACCCGGTACAGAAGGAAGGGATATAACCCATCTGCACAATATCAAAAATAACTTCATCCAAACTCCGATGATCTCCTAATTGAAATTGGGCGCCCGAACGTTCCCCTTCCGTATAACCTCCTGGATTTGTCCGACTGCCAGCGCTGATCTGTGAAACGCCGAGGGCAAATGTTTCAGCCCTCATTTTTGCCGTTTCTCTGGTACTCATGATGATGCCGGTGTAAGGAACAGCCAGACGTAAGATAGCGACAATCTTTTTAAAATCTTCATCTGAAACGGGATAGGGTGGGCTGGCCGCAATTTCCGAACCGTCTGCGGGTTCAAGTCTTGGAACACTGATCGTATGAGGTCCTACCCCATAGCTTTTTTCGAGGTGTCGGATATGCTGGATCATGGCAAGGATCTCAAATTGAAAATCATAGAGGCCGAACAACACGCCAATTCCCACATCATCGATCCCTCCCTCAAACGCCCTGCCGATGGCACCCAGCCTCCAATGGTAATCCGCTTTGGGCCCGCTCGGATGCATCTGCTGATAGGTAGGTAAGTGATACGTCTCCTGAAAGAGCTGGTAGGTCCCAATCTTCGTGGCTTTGAGCTCACGGAATTCTTCGACCGTCAAAGGGGCGATATTGACGTTGACGCGGCGAATTTCACCCTTGCCTTCGCGAATCCCGTAGATGGTGGCAATGGATTTAAAGATATAATCTAAGCCCTCATGTGGATAAGCCTCTCCTGCTACCAAAAGAATCCGTTTGTGCCCTGTCCGGACCAAGTGGCGAACCTCTTCTGCAATCTCTTCTTGAGTCAGCGCCCTTCGCTGGATGCTTTTATTTCTCACACGAAAGGCACAGTATCGGCAATCGTTTTGACAAAGATTCGAAATATAAAGAGGCGAAAAGAGGACAAGACGTTTTCCATAGATAGACTCTTTGACTTCTCTTGCAGCATGAAACATCTCTTCCAACACCATCGGGTCATGACATTGAAGAAGAGCAGCAACCTCTCCATGATTCAGACCTTTAAGCTCCCTTGCTTTGGTGATGATCTCACGAATCTGTTGCCGATCGGATCGACTGCCGGTTTCAAGTTGGGTTTGGATGATACGTTCGTCGATGATATTCAGTAGCTTCCTCCTTTTCTCCACCGTTTCCATCTTCTTACCCCCCTGTTTTTCAGCAATAGGAAGATGGATGATGAAGGTTGTCCCCATCCCTTCTTCGCTTTCTACGTGGATTTGGCCTCCATGCTTATCCACAATCTCTTTGACAATGGCCAACCCCAACCCTGTTCCGATGACATCCTTGACGTTGGATGCGCGAAAAAATTGTGTAAACAAACGATCCATTTCTAATCTGGGTATCCCGATCCCATTGTCGCTGACCACAATACGAACCATCCCATCGGTCCCAGGCCAAAAGGTCATCCCCACACGTCCGCCTTTGGGGGTATATTTGATCGCATTGGAAATCAGATTCTCAAACATCTGCTCGATCATCTCTAAATCCCCTTTGATCTGAGGTAACTCTTCAGGAATGCTTAACTCAAAAGACAACTCCTTTTTCGCTATCTCGTCCTGAAAGTTCTGATGGAGTCGTCGAGCAATCGGCTTGAAATCAATGGCTTTGTATTCCATGTGCGGTCGTTTGCTCTGACTCTTCGCCAGGGTCATTAATTCGTTAATCATCAAAAGCATACTCTGAACCCGACGATCCAAGCGATTCAGATAGTCTTGTAATGTTTCACTCCTCTCCCCCAGATATCCGTCCCGGATGACTTCGAGCATACTCGCCATGGTGGCTAAAGGAGCTCGAAGATTATGAGCCACCCGGTTCATGAAATGCGATCTTTCTTGAACAAGGTCTTCAATAGCCTCATAGGCTTGTGCATTCTCGATGGCAATGGCCACTAACCCTGCAGCTTGCCGGAAAAAATTTAAATCATCAGGACCAAATTGCTCCGGACGAGTCGAGTAGGCTCCGAGGATTCCGATAATCCGATTCTCCACGACGAGAGGGACAAATTGCACAGATTGTAACCGCGCCGCGCTCAAATCTTCTCCAAATTGAAACCATTCGCCCTGAGTCACACGCCCCGTGACAAAGGATTCTCCCTCGATGACTCGACGGTTGAGAGGACTCCTCTCTAACTCAACGACCCGGTTCATGAAATCGGGAGGCAAACCATAGGCTGCTGCGTAACGCAAAAACTTTCCATCATCGCTGAGGAGCTTGACGGAGATGGCTTGGACCTCCATGACACGACTCAGTTCTGAAGTAGCCACCTGGAGCATTTGATCGAGGTGCTGTTTCGAGAGAATGGCTTGGGTCATGGTGTAGAGGGCGTTCAGCCTGTCATTGAGCGCCGTGACCGCCTCCGTGAGTTCAGCCAGGTGAAGGATTCTCCTCTCTAACATTCTCATGACGGCGGTGGTGGAGAGGGCCGTGATGAAAACGAATCCAGCAAAGAAAATCAAGATGACCAGTATATGAAAGGGTTGCCCGCTCAGATCAATCGATTTTCCATGGAAGAAGAGAGTTTGAGAGGGGATCCAGCCTAAATATCTAACCCCTGCGATCAGTCCCATGCCTAACACGGCCATGGCAGCAAAACTATACGTCGAACGAGGTGGAAGAAAGATAGCAGAAAAGGTGATGTGAAAAATGAAAAAAAAGATAAAGGGACTGGCGATCCCACCGGTGAAATGGATGAGGAGAAACATGGTCCCATAGTCGAAGCCCACTTGCCAATAGGTAAAGCGCTCGATATCTTCTTTTCGGCAAGTCTCCGCCCTAATCCGGCGACTGAGAAGATAGAAGACGAGGTTATAGATCAGAATAAAACAGGCGACTCCGAGAAGGGCCGTCGTGTTGAATTCAACCCCCGCCCATCGAGCGACTATTATGCCGATAGCAATCCCTATTGGGACCCACCAGCGGAGTTTGATAAACCAAAGGGTTCTCTCCTTCAGTTCTCCTAAAATAATCCGCCTCCGCTTCTGAAGCTCAGCGGGTAGGTCGAGTAAACTTGTTTCCTTGTTAAGCTGGGTCATCCGTCTCTCTCGATCCCTTCGATGTCGATTAGCCACCAGCCAAGATGCCTTCGATCTTAGCAATGAGCTTCTTTGTGTCCACAGGCTTCTCGAATAACCACTTAGCTGGCCAAGATTCTCCCATGATGTGTTGAAATTTGTCCGGACCTTCCTGCCGTACCTTTTCAAGGAAACTCGTCAAGAGGATGATGGGAAGGTCCTTCAGCTCAGGCTTGCTCTTGAGCTCATAGGCCAGATCAAAACCCTCGGTGTCCGTCGTCATCATGATATCAAGGATCATGAGGTCAGGTCTTTTATTCTTCACTGCCTCAAGGGCCTCTTGGCCATTCGCTGCAGTTCGAACGAAATAGCCGTTCTTTTCTAAAATGATCTGGAGTGAGTCGCGAAGATCCTGATCGTCATCCACGAGAAGAATTTCGCCTTTGGTTGTCATAGACCCTCCTTTTTCAATCGGCTCGGCCGAATGGGTTACACGCCACGTTTTACATAATGGGTATGAAGCAGTTGATGAGACCTCTCACCTAAAGGTTCATGAAGGAATGTTTCGTAGAGTTGCTTGACGGCTGGGTTTTCGTGAGACTGCCTAAGTCTCTGCACATCTTTATCGTCATGATAGAGAGCTTGGGCCCGAAGCATCCGTTTCTCATTACTGGCAGGCAAGGACTGTCCGCCTCCTCCCACACAACCTCCAGGACAGGCCATGATCTCTATGAAATGATAGTCTGCCGTCCCTTCTATGATTTGATCCATCAATTTTCGAGCATTGGCCAAGCCATGGGCCACAGCAACCCGAACCTCTCCCAACCTCCCCACTTCAAGGGTGGCTTCTTTCACCCCTTCCAAGCCACGCACTGGTGTGATATCGAGGATAGGAAGGTTCTCCCCTGTCACGACCGCATAGACCGTCCGAAGGGCCGCTTCCATTACACCTCCGGTTGCTCCAAAAATGGTCCCCGCACCTGTATATTGGCCCATCGGGGCGTCAAATGGTTCGTCCGGAAGATTGACAAAATCGATGCCTGCTTGCCGAATCATTCGACCTAACTCACGGGCGGTCAAAACGACATCAACATCTCGATAGCCTGACGAATTCATCTCCGGTCTGGAAGCTTCAAATTTTTTAGCGGTGCACGGCATAATGGATACCACAAAAATATTCTTGGGGTCAATTCCTGCAAACTCGGCATAGTAGGTTTTCGCCAAAGCACCAAACATTTGTTGAGGCGACTTACACGTACTTAAGTTCGGAAGAAGAGAAGGATAAAAATGTTCTACAAATTTAATCCATCCTGGGCTGCAGGAGGTCATCATGGGCAATGTGCCCCCATTTTGGAGCCTTTTTAATAGCTCATGGCCCTCCTCTATGATCGTCAGGTCAGCGGTAAAGTTCGTATCAAAAACCTTATCAAATCCTAATCGCCTCAGTGCGGCGATCATCTTCCCAGTCACCAGCGTTCCTGGTGGAAGACCAAACTCCTCCCCTAACATCGCTCGAATCGCAGGGGCCTCTTGAACAATGACATGTTTATGGGGATCCTCCAGGACAGCCCAAACCTGATCCACTTCGTCCCGCTCAACAATAGCTCCGGTGGGACAGACCACTGCACATTGGCCGCACAGGACGCAGACGGCATCCATCAAGCTTGTACCCATGGCGGGCACGACCTTGCAGTTAAACCCCCTGGCCTCAGGAGTCAGGCAGTAGACGCCTTGAACTTCTGCACAAGCCGTCACACAACGAAGGCAATTGATACATTTGGAGGTATCGCGGATCAGCGAAGGAGAGGAATCGTCAATACGGTGGTGGGTGAAGTCCGTGCGGGGCACACGAATTTCACGCACTCCGATCTGCTCTGCTATCGACTGTAATTCACAATGCCCATTTTTTTGGCAGATCGTACAGTCTTGGGGGTGGTCAGACAGAAGAAATTCAATGACCGTCTGTCGAGCACGGCGCACTCGATCGCTATTGGTCTTCACTTTCATCCCTTCTGCGACAGGGAAGACACAAGAGGCTACCAAGTTACGACTCCTTTCAACCTCAACCACACATACTCGGCATGCCCCGGGTGTATGATGGATCTCTACGTTTGCGCAAAGAGTGGGAATATGAATCCCTATTTTATGGGCGGCCTCGAGAAGGGTCGTCCCCTCCGGGACCTGTAGCTTTTGATTATCAATTGTCAGGTTAACCATTGCTTTTCCTCCCTCTATCAAATGGGGCTATGACTCTATGGAGGCATCGCAACGCATGCAACGACGAGCTTCAGCGATGGCCATCTCCAGGGTATAGCCCAATTCCACTTCACGAAAATCCATACGACGAAGCTTTGGGGAAACTTCTGGCATTCGTGTCTGGGGTTGCTCCTGGGTCTCCTCATCCACTTCAAAAGGAATTTCTATCCTTTCTTCTTCAGGCGGAACCCACAGCTTTTCACCATTGGCCAGACGGATGGTCTCATCGATGGCACAAGCAGCCTGCTGCCCGGCTTTGATGGCATCGATGACCATGCCTGGTCCTGTAACCACATCTCCACCCGCCCAGACCTTAGCATGTCGCGTCCTAAAATTTTTGTCGACCTGGATCATTGCTTGGTCTATGAGAATGCCACTCTCTTTTGGCAAAAACTCCAGATCGGGATTCTGACTGATCGCGGAGATGACGGTTTCTGCTTTTTCCATGAATTCTGAACCGAGGATCGGCTTGGGTTGCCTTCTTCCACTTCGGTCAAATTTATCGAGTCGCATCTGGGTGAGTTCCAATTTCGTGACCTTCCCATATTGGGTAATGATCCTCAATGGACCAACTAAATACATCATCCGTACCCCTTCCTCCTCGGCTGCCTTGATCTCCCATTCTTGGGCTGGCATATCCTTTTGTTCCCGACGATAATAAATGGTTACTTGCTTCGCACCCAAACGAATAGCCGTTCGAGCAGCATCAATGGCTGAGTTACCACCACCGATCACCGCGACATGTTTCCCAACTTTAACCTTTTTCCCTAAGTTGTAGTCCCTAAGGAATTCCACGGCTCCCAAAACACCTTGAGCCTCTTCACCAGGGATGTGGAGTGGGGCACTTTTTTGAGCCCCTACAGCTAAATAGATGATGTCAAAGTCTTGATTCACCGCTTCAAAAGAAATGTCCCTCCCGATGCGAACATTGGTCCGAAGCTCCACGCCAGTGTCGAGGATTTCCTGAATCTCTCGGTTAAGCTCTTCTCGAGGAAGTCGATAGGGAGGAATGCCCCATCGAAGCATCCCCCCTGCTTCAGGCAACTCTTCAAACACAGTCACTGCATATCCCCGTTTCTTAAGCTCAAGGGCAGCAGTCAGCCCTGAAGGACCCGCACCGATCACAGCGACTCGTTCCTTCCGGGTAACGGGCAGCCGTTCCACAGGAGGCCTCTTCGCATGGTCGGTGATGAATCGTTTGAGATGCATAATCGCTATGGGTTCATCGAGTTGACCACGTCGGCATTTCATTTGGCAGGTGTGCCCGCAAACCCTCCCACAAACACTTGGAAAAGGGTTGGTTCGTTTGAGCACCTTATAGGCATCATCAATACGCCCAGCCCGAACGAGGGCAATGTAAGCTGGGATGTCCATTCCAACTGGGCAGGTATGTTGACAAGGACTCTTAAACAAGGCGGAGCAGACGGCTGCTGGACAACGTTTTTCAAAGATATGGGCTTCATATTCCTGCCGGAAGTAACGGATGGTACTCAGGATGGGATTCGGGGCGGTTTGACCTAACCCACACAAAGCGGTGTCTTTGATCTGTAGGGCCAAATCTTCAAGAAGTTCTATATCCCCTTTTCGACCCTCCCCTTTACAAATCCGCTGGAGGATTTCAAGCATTCGTTTGGTCCCAACCCGACAGGGGGTACACTTCCCGCAAGATTCATCCTGGCAGAAATCCATAAAATAACGTGCCATATCTACCATGCAGGTGTCATCATCCATAACGATCATTCCACCTGAGCCCATGATCGCCCCTGCTTGGGTAATGGCTTCATAGTCTGTGGGGATGTTTAGGTGCTCTGCCGGGATACACCCTCCAGAGGGACCACCCAATTGAGCCGCTTTAAATTTTTTCCCAGAAGGGATGCCACCACCGATGTCGAAGATGATCTCGCCAAGGGTTGTCCCCATCGGGACTTCAACCAAACCAATACGATTGACTTTGCCAGTCAGGGCAAATACTTTTGTTCCCTTAGAAGACTCGGTTCCAATCTTTGCATAGTTCTCCCCTCCTTGGAGAATGATTTGCGAAATATTGGCATAGGTTTCAACATTGTTGAGGACGGTAGGTTTTTTCCACAAACCAGAGATGGCCGGAAATGGTGGGCGGGGGCGAGGCATTCCGCGCTGTCCCTCAATTGAACTCATTAAAGCTGTTTCCTCTCCGCAAACAAACGCACCCGCCCCCTGATAGACTTCGATATCAAAATCAAACCCTGAGCCAAGAATATCCCTCCCAAGAAGTCCATATTCACGGGCCTGTTGAATGGCAAGGTTCAGCCTTTTTACGGCCAAAGGATATTCCGCTCGGCAATAAATATAGCCCTGGTGCGAATTGATCGCTTTGGCAGCAATGATCATACCCTCTATCACCGCATGCGGGTCGGCCTCCATCACACTTCGATCCATAAAAGCACCCGGGTCTCCTTCATCGGCGTTGCAGAGGATATACTTCGTCTCTCCTTTAGAAGCGGCACAGAACTCCCATTTGATCCCTGTGGGAAAACCTCCACCCCCGCGACCACGAAGGCCTGAGGTCTTCACCTCGGAAATAATTTCGGATGGGGTCATTTCGAGTAATGCTTTGGCGGCTGCCTGATAGCCATCACGCCAGATATAGTCTTCTATTTTTTCAGGATCGATCAAGCCTTTATTACGAAGAACCCATAATTTTTGAAGGGCGAAAAAGGGAACCTGTGAGACGTGAGGAAGCGTATCTGATCCGGTAGGCATCGGATCTTCATTGACCGCCTTCCCTCGCACCAAAGCAATGGCGTATTGTATTTCTCCGTTCAGGAGATGTCCCTTAAAAATCTGCCGCATCTTTGGATCATCCACTTGATGATAAATGATCGGTTCTTTCCCCAACATTTCTACAGTGACCAATGGTTCTTGGCTACATAGTCCGATACAACCTGAACTGGTGATGGAAATGTCTGACCGGCCACTCTTTGACATTTCATCAAGCACGGCGTCCATGACTTTTTGAGCTCCCGAAGCAATACCACAAGTGCCCATATGGACGGTAATTCGAGCGGTCAGTCCTTCCTGACGGAGCTGTTTTTCTTGATTCACGTTTTCCTTGATCACTTTCAAATCGTCTCGATCTCTAATTTTCTTTGCCATCATTTCACACCTCCGACCCATTCCCATCCGATCCACCCTCATACTTTTTTAGGATTTGATCAAGTTTAGCCTCCTTTACCTGTTTGTGGGTGTCGTCATCGACGACCATCACAGGTGCCAGGCCACATGCTCCCAAGCAACGAACCACATCGAGACTAAACTGACGGTCTTCTGTGCATTCCCCTGGCTTTAGGTTCAATGCCTGCATCAGATGTTCCATATTTCGCTTGGCTCCTCGCACATGGCAAGCAGTTCCCAGGCAGACTCGGATCTGGTGTTTTCCACGGGGCTTCATCGTAAAAAAAGAATAAAAGGTAGTCACTCCATACACCTGACTGAGCGGCAAGTTCAACCCTAAGGCCACTCGACGCTGAACAACCTCAGGCAGATAGCCTGTAATTCCCTGAATCTCCTCCAACACAGGAATCAAAGCTCCTGGTTTGTCTTTGAATTTCTGAATCACCCCATCGATCTGGCACCATTGTTTTTCAGTGAAGCCATTTTCCCCCATCTTTTTTTCACATTTACATTCGTGATTCATTTTATCCTCCTCACTCAAAGTCCAATTACCCAATAAAATATGTTAACGTTAACGCAATAAATTAAAAATAAATAATGATTAAAAGTCCTACCTTTCTATAATTGGAAAATATAATGATTTTGAATAATTATACCTAACCATTTGTCCCCTAATTGATAATCAGTTTAGCTTTATGTATATTGTATACTGTATTCAATTTAATTTGTCAAGTAAAAATTTAATGCTTTTTTTATACATAGTTTGATATAATAAATTGTAAAAGGTAGTTAAGATGGCACATCGAGAAAGAAATCACCAAATGGAGAAAATGAAGAAGGCCTATCCAGACAAATTGATACCAGAGAATCAAATCTTCAGTCAAATTCGTCGGGGGGATAGAATTTTTGTAGGGACAGGGTGCGGACGACCGCAATATCTTCTTCAGGCACTTGTCCAATTCATCGAATCTCACCCCACCGCTTTTTTCGATACGGAAGTATTCCATGTTTGGACCCTTGGTCTTGCCCCCTACACGGATGAAAGATTTAAGCAGCATTTCCGTCACAACTCTTTCTTCATTGCCAATGATGATATGAGAGAGGCGGTGAACCAAGGAATGGCTGACTACACTCCCATCTTTTTATCCCAGGTCCCCAATTTATTTTATCAGGGTCTGGTGCCCATTGATGTGGCACTCATTCAGACTTCCCCTCCTGATGATCACGGATATATGAGCCTGGGAGTGAGCGTTGACATTGTTAAGGCGGCTGTTGAAAAATCATCTTTAGTCATTGTCCAAGTCAATTCAAATATGCCTCGTGTACACGGAGATGGTTTTATTCATATCGATGAGGTTGATTTCGTGGTCCCGTTTGATGAACCCATCTTAGAGTTCGTTTCTGAAGCAGAGAGTCATATCGCACAGAAGATTGGGAAATATGTATCGCGTTTGATCCAGGATGGGGAAACGATCCAGGTAGGATATGGAAGCATCCCGAATGCGATTCTATCTAATCTGCTTGATAAAAAACATTTGGGTGTGCATACCGAACTCTTAACAGATGGAATTGTCGATCTCATGAAAAAACATGTGATCGATAATTCCCTGAAAAAGATCAATCGCGGGAAAACAGTGGCTGCGTTTTGCATGGGGAAAAAAGAAACCTATGAGTATATCCATGATAACCCTGCCGTTGAATTTAAAACCATCGATTATACCAATCATCCCCTGGTGATCGCGCAGCACTCTCACATGACCGCCATCAACACGGCATTGGAAATGGATCTGACGGGTCAAGCCACCGCAGAGTCCATTGGAAAACTTTTTTATAGTGGCATCGGGGGACAAGCCGATTTTATGAGGGGGGCGGTGCTATCCCCCCATGGGAAAACGATCCTGGCAATGCCCTCCACGGCTGAGGGGGAAACCCTATCGAGGATTGTCCCTTTTCTTAAAGAAGGAGCTGGCGTGACCCTCCATCGAGGGGATATCCATTATGTGGTAACAGAATATGGGATTGCCTATTTACCAGGTAAAAATATTCGGGAACGGTCCATGGCGTTGATTTCCATTGCCCACCCCAAATTCAGGCCCTGGCTCATCGAAGAAGCCAAAAAACAATGTCTGATTTTTAAAGATCAAGCCTTTATTGCGGGAGAAAGAGGAGAATACCCGGAGCATCTCGAAACGTATCGAACGACCAAATCGGGACTGGAAATTTTTCTCAGACCGGTCAAGATAAGCGATGAACCCTTGCTGAAGGAATTCTTTTACTCTCTTTCAGAAAACAGCCTTTATCGAAGGTTCCTTTCCATAAGAAAAGATATGCCTCATGAGCGCCTCCAGGAATTTGTCGTCATCGATTATACTCGGCAGATGGTCATCCTTGCGATCATTCCAAAAGGAGAGAAAGAAGAGGTCGTAGGGGTGGGACAGTATGCGATGGATGAACTCAATCACACCGCAGAGGTTGGATTTGCGGTCAGGGATCATTTTCAAAACAAGGGAATCGGCTCAGAACTACTATCTTACCTTACCTACCTATCAAGGAGACAGGGGTTATTGGGTTTCTTTGCAGAAGTCCTGATAGAAAACAGGGCCATGCTACACCTCTTTGATAAGATGGGATTTGAGATTGAAAAAAGGCGTGAGGAAGGGGTGTATGAACTGAAGATCCTATTTAGATGAAGATCCTTAATAGATCTGTCCGGGAAAGGTGTTGACTTTAAAATCCTTACCGAGGATTTTGTACATCCTGGGCGACTCCCACTCTTCATCAAAGGCATCACCTAAAATACCATCGTAAATGGCCCAACTCCTCCCCCGGACCGTGTTTTCCATCCCTTTTCTGCGGAAGGGAGTGGAATCGTCTAACTTTTCATAAAGCAAGCCACCGGGTTGAAACTCCTTATGAATCTTTTCCATCATTTTCCCGCCTCGGAAGTAGGTAAATCCATACTTTTCCCATACAATCGCGTTATGATAATAAAAGCCATCGATGGTGATGGTCTTTAGTCCTAAGGTTTCTGTAAACCTTTCCAAACAATTCGTTGACTCTTTCGTCAGCCCTAATCCGCGCCTGACCATTCCAGGAGCTAATCCTGCTTCCATAGCTTTCACCTCCTCAGGGATGTTCCTCGATCGGCTGCCCATCAGGGTATCCCTTCCACATCCATCCACATCTACATAAAATCTCTCTGAAAATGGGTCATTGATGATCAGGAAATCGAGATGGAGGCTCTCCATAAAACTCGAAAGAGAGACCTGGCAAGAAAAAATACAATCACTATCGGAAGAACGGTATTTCACCTCAATACAGGCAAAATTGTCGTCAGGGGGAAACATCCCCCTGACCACTCTCTCCCCAAATGGATTTCTCAATGTCTTCGGATCGATTTGAAATTTTTCGAATAGGGATGGAGGAACAAGACGGAGGTAAATGGGATCTCTTTCTTCCTTTGGAAGTTGATTTACCTTTGCAATAGAGAAAATCATATGATCATTCTTTACAAAGTGACGCTCCCCCGTCTCTCTCTGTTTCCTGAAGTTAGCTCATTAAATAATAAATCATGTGTTCCCGCCAAAATTTATAATCTCTCCCCGGCAAGCTGGATCACGACGTTGGGATCGGTAAGGGTGGAGGTGTCGCCCAATTCCTCAATCCTACCCTCAGCAATTTTCCTCAAAATCCTTCTCATGATTTTACCGCTCCTGGTCTTAGGAAGAGAATCCGCAAATTGCAATTTATCTGGGGTGGCGATGGGGCCGATTGTCTTCCTCACATGGGTGAGAAGCTCTTTTCTCAATTCGTCACTACTTTTTATTCCTGATTTTAAGGTCACAAAAGCATAGATTCCCTGCCCCTTCACTTCATGGGGGATGCCGATTACGGCCGACTCTGCAACAGAAGGATGCGACACCAATGCACTCTCTACCTCCGCTGTACCGATCCGATGGCCTGAAACATTGATCACATCATCGATTCTCCCCATGAGCCAGAAATAACCGTCCTCATCCTTTTTTGCCCCATCCCCTGTGAAATAATAACCTGGGAAGATTGAGAAATAGGTGTCCTTAAACCGCTTTCGATCCGGATCGTTCCAAAAACCTCTCAGCATCCCAGGCCAAGGTTTTGCAATGACGAGAGAACCTCCTTCATCTACATCGCATTCACTCCCATTCTCTCTAATAATCTTGGGAAGGACGCCAGGAAAGGGAAAGGTGGCGGAACCAGGTTTTAAGGGTGTGATGGGTAGGGGGCTAATGAGAAATCCGCCCGTCTCCGTCTGCCACCAGGTATCCATGATCGGACATCTCTCCTGACCGACATTCGTATAGTACCACCTCCATGCTTCTGGATTGATCGGCTCTCCAACCGAACCAAGAATTCTTAAACTTGAAATTCCCCTCCTTTTCACCCACTCCTCACCTTCTCTCATCAAAGCCCTGATGGCAGTGGGTGCTGTATAAAAAACACTTACCCTGTATCTTTCCACGATCTCCCAAAAACGATCCGGATGAGGATAAGTAGGAACGCCTTCAAACATCAAACTGGTAGCCCCAAGGGCTAAAGGGCCATAGACCACATAACTGTGACCGGTGACCCATCCGATGTCTGCTGTACAGAAGAAAACATCCTCGTCTTTAAGGTCAAACACCCATTTCAATGTTTGGTAAACAAAAAGGAGATATCCACCCGTTGTATGAATCACCCCTTTTGGTTTACCTGTACTCCCACTGGTGTAAAGGATGAACAGAATATCCTCAGCGTCCATGATCTCCGGTTCACAGAAAAGCTTGATGTCCTCTCTTCTCATTTCCTCATGCCACCATACATCCCGATCTTTCTGAAAAGGCACATCGATCCCTAATCGTTTGACCACGATAACTTTCTCCACATCTGGGCAATCTTTAAGCGCCTCATCCGCATTGATTTTATTCGGAACGATCCGTCCGCTTCGATAGTATCCATCTGCCGTGATCAAAATCTTTGATCCACAATCATTGATTCGCTCGCGAAGAGCCTCCGAACTGAAACCTCCAAAGACCACACTATGAATGGCACCAATCCTAGCACAGGCGAGCATGGCGATGGGAAGTTCAGGGATCATCGGTAAGTAGAGGGAGACTCGATCCCCCTTTTTTACACCCAACTTTTTTAAGACATTTGCAAACTTACAGACATGATAATGGAGTTGTTGGTAAGTAAATATCCTGTTTTCCTCCAAAGGTTCTCCTTGCCAGATCAGGGCGACCTTATTGCTTCTCCAATGATTGAGATGTCGATCAAGGCAGTTATAACTCGCATTGAGCTTCCCCCCCTTAAACCATTGGATATCCGGCTTGTTAAAATCGCACTCTAATACCTTTTCCCATTTTTTATACCAATCGAGCTGTTCCGCCAATTCGGCCCAAAATGTTGCTGGATCATCGATCGACTTTTGGTATAACTCCTTATACTCGTCAATCTTCTTTATATAGGCTTTCATTCTAATCTCATCGCTCGGTTCATAAAACTTTTTCTCTCCCAAAGTAGAAATGAATCCTTTTTCTTCTTTCATGCCTCAACGACCTCCTCTCCAAATTTGACTTAATCAAGCACCGTTTCTTCTAATGTATACGGTATACAGTTTTCTTTGTCAATAAAATAGATTAAGCCAGCACATACAAAATGGAAGATGCGTCCTAAAAAAATTTTGTACTCTAATGGATCTAAAGAATCATGTGATCAGGGATAAGATTTAAGGCAACTTCTAAAAATGTCATTCCTGCGGAAGCAGGAATCCATAATCTTTTGAAATTACTGGACTCCCGCTTTCGCGGGAGTGACGAATTAGGAATTATTAGAGGTTCCCTTAAACATTGAGAATGGGATCCATCTTCGCTAAATCTCAAAGCCCCCAGTGACCCTGTTGATTGGATCATTTGATGTCTTGATTTCGATTTTCAATGGGGAGATTGATGATGAAGGTAGTCCCTTTCCCTTCCTCACTCTCCACTTTGATCTCCCCACCGTGATCTTTAATAATCCCGTAACAGACCGAAAGGCCTAACCCAACTCCTTTCACCTTCTGTTTGGTAGTAAAAAAGGCTTCGAAAATCTTATCTTTGATGTCTTCCGGAATCCCCATTCCCGTGTCTCGGATATGGATGAATACCTTATTCCTTTCTCTTCCTGTCCCCACCGTAAGGGTGCCACCCTTCGGCATGGCCTCCTTGGCATTCTTAATCAGATTGAGCATCACCTGTCTCATCTGGTTTGTCGAGGCCATCACCTCTGGAATCTTCTCATCAAAGTAGGTTTTTATCTTAACGTTGGCCTCCTGCATCTGTTTGTCGACGATCAAGAGAATCCCCTCGAGCAGCTCGTTCACGTTGACGGGTCGCCTGACCTCCTCTTCAGGCTTTGAGAAGCTGAGCATGTTTCGAAGCATCTCGGCAAGCCGATGGGTTTCTGAAAGGGAAAGTTCCAGGATCCTCCGTCGTTTGCTCTCCGGAGGGATTTCGGTTTTGAGGAGATCCAGGGTGTTCATAATGCCATAGATGGGGTTGTTCAATTCATGAGCGATCTGGGAGGTTAGTCTTCCCATAGCCGCCAATTTTTCAGATTGGAGAAGGGCTTGTTGGATCTCCTGGAGATCCTTTTCCATTTTCAGCCGGGGTCTCAGATCGGTAAAAATTCCTACGCTGGCCACTTCTTTCCCCGTCCCATCGTAAATGAGAGCAGCTGAAAGTTGAATGGGAATTTCTTCCCCTTTTTTGTTGACGACATTGAGTTGAGTCGGACTAAACTTTCCTGCCCCTCCGTATTCAGAACTCCTGAGTTTCTTCATGATCTCTTTGGCAATCCCCTCAGGATAGATCTGGGTGATGTGGATCTTTCCGATCACCTCTTCAGCGAGGTAGCCCGTCAAGGTCTCCGCCCCTTTATTGAAAATGATGATGTTGCCCTTCATGTCTGCAGCGATGATCCCGTCCACTGAACTTTCGATCAAATTCATCAAGAATTCATTCGCTTCTTTCAGCTCCCTCTCCATCCTCTTCCGATCGGAGATGTCGATATTGAGCCCTTCGTATCCGATAATTGCGCCCTTCTCATCTCTCTGTGCATGAGCGGTGAGCAGAACGGTGACCTTCTCGCCACTCTTTTTCTTAAATTCCACCTCGAGGTCCTTAACAAATCCCTGCTCTTCAATCAATTTCTGGAATTTCCTCCGGTCCTCCTTGTTGACATAGAGGTCCCTTGGAATATCGATTTTTAAAAACTCCTCCTTATCATCGTATCCCGCCATCTCCACCAGGGCTTGATTGCAATCAAGAAACCGTCCTTCTTTGGTGCTGATGAAGAGCCCGTGCTGAACCCTTTCGAAGAGGTTACGAAATTTCTCCTCCGATTCTTTCAACTCTTTTTCAAACTTTTTTCTTTCGGTGATATCTCGAATATAAGCATAGGTTTTGATCCGGCCCTCCTCCGATCGGGTTGGGGCGATGCAAACCTCTGCTGCCTTGATCCGACCTTGTGGAGTTTGAAGAGACATTTCTGTACAGACCTTTTCACCAACGCCCTCTCCCCGCATCACCATCTCTTCCAAAAACTCCTCATCCCGCTTACCGATGAGGGAGAAAAATTCTTGCCCGAGGATCTGGTCTTTTGAAAGCCCTAAAATCTCAGACGCCATCTGGTTCGCAAATTCGATCCGGGAATTTTCATCAAAGACAATAATTCCATCGTCTCCCATCTCAGCAATCTTTTCAAAGCGCTTCGTGGCTTCCCGGAGCTCCCTTTCCATTCTCTTTCTTTCGGTAATATCTCTTAAATAGGCATAGGTCTGGACACCGCCCTTCTCCTTCTTGGCGATGGTGATACAGACCTCCGCATCCCATTTCAGACCCCTCTGGGTCAATACCTCCATTTCTGTACAGACCCGTTTGCTCTCGTCTGCCCCCACTTCAGAGTGCATCTGATCAAGATAACCGACATCCCTTTCGCTCAAGAGCAATCGGAAATCCATCCCCATCAATCTTTCTTTCGAATACCCGGTTAATTCGGAGGCAATCGTATTGGCAAACTCAATTTTATAGTCTTCATCAAAGACAATAATCCCATCGTCCCCCATCTCGGCAATCTTCTCCAAACGTTTGGTCACCTCATGGAAATGCGGGTGGCCCTCTTTTCGTTCATACCCTCTCAACTTTTCTTCCAGCTCGGTCACCCTCTGTTTCAATGCCTCTATACTGGGATTCTGTTCCATAGCTAAAACCACCTTTCTAATCTTATAAATGAATCGGTTATTTCGATGTGGATGATTTTAATTCATCCCTTCGGCCGCCTCACTTTTTCGGGGACATGGCAAAGAGTCGTTCCTTATTCGTCGCGACGCCCTCCAGCCGCCTCACCCTCTCGGCGGCGTGGCAAAAAGTCGCTCCTTATTCGTCGCGACGCCACCCCCCCATTTTACAATAAGAGGAAGAATGTTTGTCAAATTTTAATAGAAAAAAAGGATAGGTTATGATAATAAAGAAAATGAATCTATCCTAAGGAGTCTCTTATGAAAAAAAACCAAGTGATTGGGTTTATTGGAACAGGAAATATGGGGGAGGCCTTGATGTCTGGTTTACTCAAAGCCAAATTTACATCTCCTGCCCAAATGATGGCTTTTGATTCGGATGAGAAGAGACTTCGGTCTATTGTAAAAAAATATGGAATTAAAAAAGCTTCTGACAACAAACAAATTTGGGCTCAATGTGACCCTCTCCTCCTTTGTGTCAAACCCCAATCGTTGAAGGAGGTCATCGAAGGGATGGCGGATGTTTTAGACACCTCTAAGCTCCTCATCTCCATTGCCGCGGGAGTCCCGCTTTATGCGATTGAAATCTATGCCAGAAAAAAACTCCGGCTTATCCGGGTGATGCCTAATATTAATGTTCTTGTCCAAGAAGGGATGTCTGCCATTGCTCCTGGAAATCTTGCCACCCATGAGGATACGAAATTGACTCAATCCATCTTTGACTGCGTTGGGAAATCGATGATCATCCATGAACCATTAATGGATGTAGTGACGGGTTTGAGCGGAAGCGGCCCTGCATATGTCTTTTTGATGATCGAAGCCTTAACCGATGCTGGGGTCCATCTTGGGATGACCCGACCTCAAGCCCTGAGGTTGGTCACCCAAACAGTGGTGGGTTCCGCAAAACTCCTTTCTGAGACAGGAGAACACCCTGGCCTGCTCCGCGAAAAGGTGACTTCTCCCGGTGGAACGACAGCCGCTGGACTTTATAAACTTGAAGAAGGAGGGTTACGAAAAATTTTGATTGACGCGGTGATGGCAGCCACTCAAAGATCGAAAGAGTTGGGTGACAAGATGAAGCAATAAAAATGATCCTAAGGAGGGATAATCGATGTTTAAAAAGATTTTATTCTGTACCGATTTTTCTGAGGATTCCCATTGGGCTTTCACTTATGCCCTCAATCTGGCTAAAACATATAAGGCCAAACTTCTGATCTTTCATGTCACCCCTGAACCTGTTCATCCAGAACAACTTTCGCTCTATCTCGCTCCAGAAAAACTGGAAGAATTAAGAGCGTCGCAGAAGAAAGAAATCGATCACCAACTTGAAACGCATTATATGAATAAAATGGGACGATTCAAAAACTATCAAATCTTCTTAAAAGAGGGAGAACCTTTTATCGAGATCATCCAGAAGGCCAAAAAAGATTCTGCAGATCTTATTGTCATGGGCACCCATGGAAGGACAGGTTTAGATCATGTCTTTTTTGGCAGCACCGCGGAAAAGGTCGTGAGGAAATCTCCCTGTCCGGTGCTGACCATCCGACTCCCTGGAAGGCGATTTTCGATGCCTTAAACATGAGACACACGAAATCTCCGCCTGCCCGAAGCAGGCGCTTCGAATTTAAAGGTCTGTCTCACGATAAAGTTTCATTTACAAGAAATCAGGCTTCTGTTATAAACATGCAAGAATTGAGGGGGTCATGTTTCGATATATCGTCATTGAAGGACCCATCGGTGTCGGGAAAACAAGCCTGGCAAAACTTTTAGCAAAAGAGTTTAATGCACGATGTATCTTGGAAAAAGCGGAGGATAATCCTTTCCTCCCTCTTTTTTATGAGGATCGTAAAAAATATGCTTTTCAAACCCAGATGTTTTTTCTGCTGAATCGTTTCCAGCAGCAGAAGGAGATTTCCCAACTGGATCTATTCAATCAGATCACCCTTTGTGATTACCTCTTTGACAAGGACCGGATATTTGCCTCCATCAATTTAAACGACCACGAACTCGCTCTTTACGAACAGGTCTTTCATCTTCTGAATGCGCAGATCTCTCCTCCAGATCTGGTCATCTTCTTGCAAGCCAAACCAGAGGTATTACTTCATCGAATCAAATCGAGAAATATATCTTATGAGAGGGAGATCCATATGGAGTATTTGGAGACATTGATCGAAGCTTACAATTACTACTTCTTTCACTACGATCAAACCCCCCTTTTAGTCGTGGATACCAGTGAAATCAATTTTGTAAACCGAAAGGAAGATTTCGACCAATTGCTAAGAGAAATCAGACAGATGAAAAAGGGAACATGGTATTTCATCCCAATGAGGTCGAAATAGATGCCCCATCCTAACAGGAGGCGCCCCGCCTCATTTTTTATAAATTCAAATCTCCTTAACTCGTTTCGAACGGATCGCAATGAGATATTCGAATGGATATCGAACTGGATATTCGAATTATGAATTTACATCGTCTGACCCTCCGTGGGGGAGGGACTTTCTTCGGGGGCCTCTGGAGGAGTTTCCTTGATTACCTTTTCCGGTTTCTTCTTCGCCGTTTCTCTCAGACCGCCCTCAGGACTCTTCATCGGCGAGAGAAGGCCCTTGTCCCGAAGCTTTCTTCTTTCTCTTCTACGTTTTCTTCTCCTCGCCAGTTCACGATCCCTCTCACGTCTTGGCATAAAACCTCCTTTTTTTCAGTTTTGAGTTCGGAGTTCAGAGTTCGGAGTATTTTTCTGCCTCCGAACTACGAGCTATTCACTCCAAACTATTTAAGTTGAGTACCGAGGCAACCGACACAAACGGCTGATCTCTTCCATCGCTCGATGAGTCAGAGCAATGGCATCAGACTCCCTTTCCGCATAGAGAGGAGAGCCAATGAAAACCTCCACTCGCCTTCTCCACCTCAACCTCTCCCCATATCGAATCCCCACCGGAATGAAAGGAATGGAATACCCTATCTCCAATTGATATCTTAAAATCATCTGAAGCAGGCGACTCTTCCCGAAGCCCACTTCATTTCGAAAGTAGGTTCCTTCCGGGAAAATGACGATCTTCTCCCCGGCTTTCAATAAGGAGATAAGAACTTTAAAAGAATCTAAGGATCGAATGGATCGTTTTCGATCTACAGGAAGGCCTCCCAAAAGAAAAAGGTAATTTCGAATCAAGGGATATTTGAAAAGTTCTTGTTTGGCCACAAAATAAAGCAGTGGCTCGAAGACGAGACTGATGATCGGGATATCCGTCCAGTACTGGTGTTTGGGTAGAATGATGATGGGTCCCTGTTCAGGGAGCGCTTTTTTCATTTCAGCCTCAATCTGATAAAAAAGGGAAAAAACGATTCGGGCGATCTTTTTAGTGGTACAATAGATGAAGGAGTTTCTTTTCACTTTTCAGTAGGAATCTAAAAGGTCTTCTTTTGGAACCTCTGGAGGCACTTCTGATTTCATCCATGCCTTCTTCGCCCTTTTGGCTGCCTGCATCCCTGCTTTTAAAGCATCGCGGTTTAACTTCTCTGTGCCTTTGGGCACCCGCGCTAAGACCGCAGACTCGATCGCTTTCGAAGAGACGATGGGAGTGAACTGGCTGAGCGCTCCCAGGGCAACGATATTCGCCACCACCTCTCGTTTAAACTTTTCACGAGCGATACGAGTAAAGGGGACTTGAAAAGCCTTTGAGGTGGGGACCTGAGTGACGAAGGTGGAATCGACAATCAGTAAACCATCCGGTTTGAGATCGGGATAAAACTCATCACAAGATTTTTGGTTCATGGCCAGGAGGAGATCGAGTTTCATGGCTTTGGGATAATCAATCTCCTCATCGCTGACCACCACTTCGGACTTGCTGGACCCTCCTCTTGCCTCCGGTCCATAACTTTGAGTCTGGGCGACATACTTTCCGTCATAGATCCCGATCGCCTCAGCTAAAATAATTCCCATGAGGATCAATCCCTGTCCCCCTGAACCGCTTAAACGAATTTCATAACGACTCCCCATCTGAACCCCTTCAGGCGATGAACCGTGAACGATGGACCATGAACTTATCTTTATCGTTTATTGTTCATCGTTTATCGTTCTTTCATCTTCCTGCTATCCCTTTGGCTCGCTCCCGAATCTTATCGTATTCATTTTGGTAGACCGGAAGTTCCTTATTCACCAAGATCCCGATCACCATTTTATTCTGCAATTCTTCAGGCTTCATCGTCGCCGCCTTTTCCACCGGGACGGCGTTATCCCTCTGCCACTCCATCATCTCAACCGCTGTGCCCAGACGGTTTTGTCTCCCATATTGGGTATGGCAGTGGGAGATCACCTCCACCACAGAAAACCCTTCCTTCAAGATCGCCTTCTCAATCAAACTATCCAAAAGTTTGGCATGATAGACAGTTCCCCTCCCCACAAAGACCGCCCCTGCGGTGACCGCCAATTCCGAAATCTTAAAGTCTTGTTCAATATTAGAATAGATGGTGGTAGAAGACCTCATTCCATAAGGGGTCGTGGGAGAATATTGTCCCCCCGTCATCCCGTAGATACTGTTGTTGACGATAATCGCCGTCACATCGATATTTCTTCGGGCGGCGTGAATAAAATGATTTCCTCCAATGGCCACGGCATCCCCATCCCCCATGATCACGATGACTTTCAGGCTGGGTTTCGCTAATTTCACTCCCGTGGCAAAGGTCAGGGCCCGGCCATGCGTGGTATGAAGCGTATTAAAGTCTACATAAACGGGAAGCCTCCCCGAACATCCGATCCCTGAAACCAAAACCACCTCATCCTTCTCGTACCCGATCCGATCAATGGCTCGAATGAGGGCACCCAACATGATCCCGATTCCACAACCGGGGCACCAAACATGAGGAAATTTCTTGTCATGGCGGAGATATTTATGAATGAGTTTCGTGACCTCGGACATCAAAAAATCTCCTTGATTCGATTCCCTATTTCTTCGGGAGTAATAATGGTCCCGTCCACTTTATTCAGAGTGAAAACCTTGGCCACACCTCGATTGACCCGCTTGACCTCCCGAGAGATCTGACCCATATTCATTTCAGGGACCAGGAGGTTCTTTGAGGTTTTAAGAACTTTCTCCACAGCGGACCTCACGAAAGGCCAAATCGTTATTAACTTGAGTAGCCCAACCTTTAATCCTTTCTCTCGGGCCTCGATCATTGCTCTTCTGGCCGATCGAGCCACACAACCATAAGCAACGATCGTGAGTTCAGCATCTTCTGTTTCATAATATTCCGCCATTTGAATCTCTGAGAAATGTTGACTGATTTTTCGATGAAGCCGATCGATAAAAGGACCAATTTCATCTGGCCTCGATGTGGGGAAGCCTCGAATATCATGAGTCAGACCGGTGACATGATATCGATAACCCTCTCCAAAATTAGCCATGGCTGGAATGCCGCTGGGGGTATCCTCAAATGGAAGGTACCATTCCGGAGGAACAGTGGGTTTCAATCGATTGAAGATCTCTACCTCTGCCTCATCCGAAAGGGCCATCTTCTCTCGCATGTGACCAACGACTTCGTCGATTAAAACAATCACGGGGGTACGAAACTTTTCAGAAAGGTTAAAGGCCTTGATCGTGATGTCATAACACTCGCAAACCGTGGAGGCAGAGAGAACAATGATGGGATGATCTCCGTGCGTTCCCCACCGAGCTTGCATGACATCGCCTTGAGAAGGGGAGGTTGGAAGGCCGGTGCTCGGCCCTCCCCGCATGACATTCACAATGACGCAAGGAACCTCAGCGATGATGGCAAAGCCCAAATTCTCTTGCATCAGAGAAAATCCTGGGCCACTCGTTGCAGTCATGGATTTCACGCCTGCCAGAGAGGCACCAATCACGGCACCCAAGCTCGCGATCTCATCCTCCATCTGAATAAAAGTCCCATCCACCTGAGGAAGCTTAACGGACAAAATTTCAGAAATCTCTGTCGCCGGAGTGATCGGGTACCCTGCAAAAAAACGGCATCCTGCGCGAAGGGCGCCTTCCACAACTGCTTCATTTCCCTGGAGCAACAATTCTCTCTGGTGAAATTTCTTCCTCTTTTGGCCCTGTCTCTTCACCTTTCTCCTCTAAGATCTTTTCCCCCTTTCTTCGCTTCTCAACGGTGATGGCAAAATCCGGACATCGAATTTCACACCACCCACAATTGATACACTTCTCAATCTCCTTCACATAAGGATACCCCCCTTCATCAATAGCTAAAACACCCGTCGGGCAGAAAGCCACACAGATCCCGCAGGCTTTGCACCAGGCCTTAAAAATATCGATTTTGGGGACATCCTTTTTTTTCCTTGTCTCAGCCATCACTATTTTTGATCGGATGCATCTGCATCCATTCGTTTCTAAGTCCTCCTCACCCTTTATAAACCAAAAACGGAAATCTTGTCAAAGGTTTTCAATGAGGGCGGAGGCAAATTCAGAGCATTTCACTTTCTTCGCCTCTCTCATCTGTCGGGCCAAATCGTAGGTGACAATCTTCTGGGAGATAGTCTTCTCAAGGGCTTTGGGGATGGCTTCTGCCACTTCCTTCCAGCCCAGATAATCGAACATCATCGCTCCGGAGAGGATTAAAGAGGAAGGATTGATCACATCCAGATTAGCATACTTAGGGGCACTCCCATGAGTGGCTTCAAAAATAGCCGCTTGGTCTCCTATGTTCGCTCCGGGTGCCATCCCCAAGCCTCCAACCTGAGCGGCTAATGCATCCGACATATAGTCTCCATTTAGATTGGGCATAGCCAGCACATCATACTCCTCAGGTCTCAAAAGGATCTGCTGAAACATGGCATCCGCGATTCGATC
>JACAEV010000079.1 GCA_013388645.1 Syntrophaceae bacterium
AGTGCTATGGAGAGCCTAATCGGGCACGAAGCTGGAAACGGCGGATACAGCCAAGGTAAAACCTAAGGTAACTCGCCATTCCTTGACCCTACCAAGTTGTTTTTAAAGATTGATCTTTGAGCTCATCCCTAAAAAAATTGGCCCTGCCCTAAAGCAAAGCGCCAAGGGCATAGCGCAGAGCTTTAGTTGCTCGAATCTAAGGTAGCGGAAAACAGAAAAGATTGGTCATTAAAGTATCTGATCTATATCTTGACAATGGGGGGCAGATTCACTATTAGAAAAGGCTGGAATAAAGGGTTCTTTTAGTGTATGATAAGATAAAGTTAACCGGGGGAATAAAGATGAAGCCAGCAAGAAAGTTAATCGATCCTGAAGAATATATTCTATCCGTCCTTTCTCCTGAGGATAGATTAGATGCGGCCTTTGAAATTGCCAGAGAAGCATTTAAGGGAACAAAGCTAACAATGAAGGATATCGATAGTGCTGTTAGTTTGGTAAGGAGAAAGGCTTACGGAGGGAAGAAATAAAGTAGTCATTGATACGGGTGTACTTGTTTCTACCTTTGTCTTTGGAGGTATTCCAGAGAAAGCAATAAAAAAGGCATTTGCAGAAGCTGACCTTTATGTTTCCCCATCCCTACTGAAAGAATATCGTGATGTTCCTTTAATCCTTGAAGAACAAAACAAACTTACTCCAGCTCATTTGAAGGCATTGATTTCTGGGTTAGCTGCTTTCGTGACCAGAGCAACCGTTGTTCATCCCCGGACGAAGCTATCAATCTGTCGGGATTCCGCAGACGACATGGTTCTTGAATGTTGTTTTGAATCGAAGGCAGATATTTTGGTCAGCAGCGATAGGGATCTCCTTGACATTAAAGCTCTCCCATTCGATCTTAAGATATTGACTCCAAGAAAATATTTAGAGCTTAGCATTAAGGCATAATACAACTCATCTTATGCCCGGTATCATCCATAAGAAACTTAGCCCTTACTCCAATTCATTAACAAAAGTGCTTATTGTTTAAAATGGGTTGCTATGGCAACAATGGTGCCCAGGAATAGAGAAAGAGGATCAGGCCGCAACATTCAACAAGTTGTTTTTAAAGATTGATCTTTGAGCTCACCCCTAAAAAAGTTGGCTGTTCCAAGTGCAAGATTTGGAGAAAAGGGGACTGTCCCGTTTTCTATTAAAAGTTAAAATCGCCTCGTAGATGTGGGGTCACCCATTTAAGTATTGCCATACGAGTCGGCGATTTTGTCGAAGAGCGGTAGGGGATCGGGTGTATAATGTTAAATCTACCCTGCTGTCTACCATAAAAAGACGAGACGGGAGGGCTGGAGGTACGCTCAGGGCTCGATGTATTCGGAGCCAAAAAGACAAGAATCGATTAGCGGAGCCAGCGTTCAATCGGTGTTTCTAAGAATTCCTTTATGGGAATGCCGCCGCTACCCACCAGGAGCTGACGTCTCACCTTAAACGTTTTAGAGAAAGCCTCTATTCCGGAAAGTCGTTCTCTCCTACGGCCCGTTTTTACCTCAATCGCAATCAGTTGGCCTCTGCCACTTAAGACAAAATCCACCTCCTGATTCCGGTCAAGCCAGTAGTAGACTTCGGCATTTTTCTCCCTGGCACTATTCACAAGATGAGCTCCAACAGCGGACTCAACCAATCTCCCCCAGTACTCGTGATTACGTTGGGCTTCTTCAAGAGTCAGGTGGGAAGGGGCGGACACCAGCGCGGTATTCAATACCTGTATTTTGGGACTTGATGACCGCTGTCTGATCCGCTTTCCTGAAAACTTTGACAATCCTGTCACTAAACCAGCTCCATTGAGCAAATCGAGGTAATGGGCCAAGGTAGTTGTGTTCCCGGCATCGTGCAATTGTCCAAACATTTTTTGATAAGATAGCACCTGCCCTGAATAATCACAGCACAGTTGGAAGAGCCTCCGTAAAAGCGCAGGTTTGTCCACGCGAGACAAGAGCAAGATATCCCGCGAAATCGTAGTCTCAATAAGAGAATCGATGATATACCTCGCCCAGCGGTCATGATCTTCGATGAGTGCGGCCGCCCCAGGGTAGCCCCCATATAGGACGTATTCATCCAGTTCCCAGCCAAAAGCCTCCTTCATCTCACCATACGACCAATGGATAACAGGAATGATTTCAAAGCGCCCGGCCAAGCTCTCCGCTAATCCCTTCTGGACAAGGAGTGGTGATGATCCTAACAGTATTACTTTCAGTGGCAGATCCGAACGGGTATCTTCATCCCATAAGCGTTTAACTACCTCAGACCACCCTGAAACTTTTTGAACCTCATCAAGAATGAGCAGAGCACCTTTCTTTTTATTTTTCTCATTAAGCTTTAAGCGTGCTATTTCCCACTGCTGCGCGAGCCATGGATGGTCCCGGAGCGTGGGTTCATCAGCTGTCGCAAAGTGGACAGATATCTCAACAGCCTCCATCACTTGTCGTGCAATGGTTGTCTTTCCAACCTGTCTCGGCCCGGCTAATACCTGGATGAACCGACGAGGTTCCTGAATGCGCTTCAGGAGGGTATAAAATGCCACTCTTTTAAACATCTCAAAACCCTTTCCATTAAACAATTTACTCAGCGTTTTGAGTAATTTTACTCAAAATTATGAGAAAATCAAGAAAAAAGATTATAAAAAGAAAAAGACGCTGGTGCTCTGGTGCCAGGCAACGGTAATTCGGTATTGAGAGGGTCTCCCCCGAGAGGAACTTCGCTGCATTCTTGATCCGAAAGATGCGCATGGATCAGACTTCCCCCGGCAAACCCTTCCGCGTCCTGAAAGAAAAAGAGCAGAAACATTACGGCTGATAACGCACCCACCGCTTTGGTCTTTGAGGTAAAGGGGAGATCATTCGAAGGATTTGTTTTGGACTGCTGAAAGGGTATTTTTGAGAAAAGAAATTGATGAAAACAATGGGGAGTTTAATAAGTTGTTTAATTCTCATTGGATTTGTAGTAAAATTAAATATGACAAAAATCAAAGGAGAATGGTTATGACCAGAGAGGAGTTGCTTTCAAGAATTTCTATTAATCCTAATATTTGTTTTGGTAAGCCATGCATTCGCGGCCACCGTATTTGGGTTTCTCTCATCCTTGATCTCTTGGCTAGTGGAATGAAAACTCATGAGATCCTTGAGCAATACCCAGGTTTAGAGGAGGCCGATATTCTTGCTTGTATTGCCTATGGGGCAGAGATGGCTCGGGAGCGTTACATTGAAATTCCTATGGAAACCCAATCATGAAATTAAAACTGGACGAGAACCTGGGTAACCGTTGTGCCGAAATGCTTCGTCTCGCTGGCCATCATGTCACCACCGTACGAGAGCAAAATCTCTGTTCATCAACCGACCAAGATCTTTTGAAGACTTGTCTTGCCGAGCAAAGATGTCTTGTCACCTTAGATCTTGAATTTGGTAATCCACTTAGATTTAAACCCACTGAATATGAAGGAATTGCTGTACTTCGTCTTCCACATAAACCTACCCTGAATGATCTATATGATGCGATAACCACATTAATCGGTGGACTTTCTCAAAAAGAGATTGCAAAGAAGCTCTGGATCGTTCAGAGAGGGAAGATTAGAGAATACCAATCTGAAGGATAGCAAATAACAAAATTTGCCGGGCGTAGGGAAAGGCGTGGGGTCAGCCCCTTGACACGTGGCGCAAATGAGCTTAGCTGGCTGTGAAGAAAATTGATCCTATCTTCACACCTCGCAAACTCAATCCCGATGATGCAAAGGTCATATTTCATCCCATCGATTACATTGTCTTCAACGGAATGAAAACCCCGGAGCCAATTAAGAATATCATCCTTCTCGATAGGGAAGAAAAAGGAACGGATCATCGAACCCTTCAGAAGAGTATTGAAAAAAAAAGTGGTCAAACGCGAAAACTATGAATGGCAAACCTTAAGGGTTCAGGAGGATGGGAAAATCCAGGTGGAATAATTGTCATGGCGTTGTTTTTTTGGTATAGTGGCGACAAATCATAGCGTAAGAATCAAGAGAATTAGTTTTTTAACTGCAACTTACGCTTTGCGTTTCACATAAGGGAATTAACGGGACCTGGTCTCCGAAGTCTTGCAGAGCTTGACGAAGGAGGATTCTCTTTGCTTTTTATGGACACGAAGCACCGACACGCCTGCCCCATACCATGTTAGGTTTAGGGCCTGCCCCGCCCTCGGTTGGGACCGGGGCCGGCAGGCGGGGGCACTTGGCACGTTTTTGAAGTAAAAGGATATAGAGGTGAGGGGAGGGATCGACTCGCACCAGAGAGGGTAGGAAATTTATGACATATGAAGATGTGACCCCAAAACCTCTCCCTCCTTTTCCCTCACCCGTCAAGTTGTTTTAGAACCAACGTCCCCCTCTTCCGCCTGGAACAGCGAGACGAAGGAAGAGGCAGATTATTGGCTTCGTTCAAGATCGCAAATTGCGATCTTAAAGCGTGGGGAAAATATCAAATATCTCCCATACGCATTTAATGAGCATGGGGCCATTATGGCAGCCAACGTGCTGAACAGCCCTCAGGCTGTAAGGATGAGTGTGTTTGTCGTTCGGGCTTTTATTAAGCTTCGCGAGATGCTGGCAACGCATAAGGAGTTGGCTCACAAGCTTACTGAGTTGGAGAGGAAGCTCCAAAATCATGATGAGTCGATAAAATCCCTGGTGGTTGCTTTCCGTCAGCTCATGGCACCGCTAGAATCCGAATCTCCAAAGAGACGCATAGGGTTCCTTGTGGAAGAACCGCAAGTACATTATGAAGCTTCAAAAGGACTTAAAAAGCAGAAGAGGCGATGAGCTTTTCTCGTGAACCGCATGAGTGTAGTTTTTGTTTTGGATTTTCGCCTAACGCTACCTGTCCTCCGAAGTCCCGCAGGGGTTGGCGGAGGAGGATACGCATTGCGGTTTGCTTTTTTACGGACACGAACCACGGACACGGCCGCGTTTTAATATAAGCTGAGGGCGGATGAGATTTTAAAAGTAAGTCGCAAGGAATGAAATTGTTTCAGAACCTATGTCCCCTCATCTTTCAGCTACAAACAAAGAGTAGAATGAGGCATTAGCGGGGATCTCATAACAGATAAACCTCAAGGGTGGGGGTAATGGGCAAAGATCAAGGTAACGCACGAATCTTATTGACAGGGGATTATCCTGTCCTTGAGTCGTCCTTTGTCAATGAAATTAAGGTTACAAGAGCGCAAGACACCTTTAACCCTCTCCTGATTCTCGTCTCCTCGAAACTCCTTGGGCTTTACCTCCGTCGATCCCTTGCAGACCAGGGAGTCTCACATTTCAATCTTCGGTTCAAGACCTTAGAAGAATTTGCGAGGGAAGTAAGCACACCCCATCTTCTCAGTCAGGGAAAGACTGAAATCCCTTCTCATGCCGATGAACTCCTTATTGGTCACATTGCAAAATCATTGGCTTCTCAAGGTCAAGGATTTTACTTCAGCGACATCTCAGATCGTCAGGGATTCCACAGAGCCATTGTTGATACCATCCGTGATCTGAGAGATGCCTGCCTTTCACCAGGTGACATCAAGTCCCTTCTCGATAACAAGAAGGTTAAAGAGCATCTCCACCTTTCTAAGCTGAGAGATCTGATACGCCTGTGGGAAGCCTACGAGGAGAGGTTAAACAAGTTCAATTGGTACGACGAGTCCGACCTCATGATGAAGGGGTCTCAATGGGTAAAAGATTCGTCTCAACTCAAAGAGACTCCGAAGATTCTCGTTTACGGCTTTTATGACTTCAACACCACCCAGAAAAAGTTCCTCCAGGCATGTTTCAGTGACAAAGAAACCATTTTTTTTCTACCTCATGAACCAACTCCTGCCTTTGAGTTTGTAAAACCAGCCATGAATTGGCTCAGAGAGAATGGTTTCAGAGAAGCAGGTGCCGGAGCATCGAAGGGTCAACCACGCCAGGCCCCCCTTGATCATCTATGCCAACATCTCTTTAACGGCGGAGAAAAGAGTGAAACCTCGACGGATGCCCTTCAGATCATATCTGCCCCCGGTGAACCAAGAGAGGTCCGAGAAGTGATAAGGATGATGCTTCAGGTATCCCGGGAGAAAGGGACCCCTCTCCACGAAATGGGGATCTTGCTTCGATCCCCCCGGGACTATTTCCGGCTGTTCCGGGAGGCTTTCGACGGGTTGGGGATCCATCCCTACCTTAGGGACGGGCTTCCGCTAATTGAGACACAGGCGGGTCGAAGTTTACTTTTACTTCTGGCCATCCTGAACAGGAATTTTTCAAGACAATCCGCAATGGAATTCGCCACCTTTGCCAGACTCAATCCCTCTCTTTTCCCAAACCAGGGGGCAGAGCCCATTTCTCCTCCCCAGTGGGACGCCATTTCCATCCAGGCAGGAATCGTTGAAGGGGAAAGGGAGTGGGAAGAAAGGTTGGGACGGCTTAAACAAAGTTGGAAGCAAAAAATAGAAGCGGGTGATGGAGAGGATGAAGAACAGAGAAGCATCTCCAAACAAAATTTAATCGCGCTTGATCAATTGATCGAGTTCATAAAGAAACTTTCCCAATCTCTGCAGAAATTGAAGGGCTCGAATTTGTGGAGTGGAAATGTGAAAGGACTGCTTGAGGCCTTTGAGGCTTTCATAGAAGAGGATGACGAGAGCCTCCTCGTTAAGCAGGCCATCAGAAAATTGTCGGAGCTGGATGCCACTAATATCCCTCCCTCCCAGTCAGATTTTGCAAGATTGATTGAGGAAGTATTGGAGGAAGAAATCATCCCTGTTGGGAGATTCCAGAGAAATGTGCCGACAGTGGTCAATCTGATGACCGTCCGCGGCGTGCCCTTTACCATGGTGCTCGTTCCGGGAGTCGTTGAAAAATCATTCCCACCTCTTATCAGGCAGGACGCCATCCTCTTGGATCATGAACGAAAAGTGCTCAACCTTGCCCTGAGTGGAAAAGAGGTAGATCCTTTACCGTTCAAGGCAGAGGGCCGGTTGGATGAAGAGCGCCTCCTTTTTCGGCTTGCCATAGGGGCTGCGAAAGAAAAGCTGACCCTGAGCTTTCCGCGTATCGAGATCGGGACGGGTAGAGAACGCTTACCTTCCTCCTTCCTGCTCGCTACTGTGAAAGCCGTGACAGGAAGGAGCATCAACTTCCAGGAGTTTGAAAAGTTTCGTGGTTTCAGTCGCATCTCTTTGTCCGAGGTCGGGGTGAGCAACCCTGAGAAGGCTTTAGACGAAGTAGAGTATGATCTTTCCATAGGCCAGAGGGAAATAGGGGAGAAGAGATCAGAATCCATGCTCTACTTGAGAGAGATCTCCCCGTTTTTTGAAAAGGGCCTCCAGCTTGAGTCCTCGCGGTGGGAAAAGAGGACGTTCACTCCCTTTGACGGGGTTTTCACCTCAAAGGGAGCCTGCAAGATTATGAAAGAACGCCATGCCATTTCCAAGAAGAGCATCTCCCCGACCCGGTTCGAAAAATACGCCTCCTGCCCTTATCAATATTTCTTAAAAGTGATTATGGGGATCGAGGCACTGACAGAGCCCGAGAAAGTAAGCAGGATCAGTCCCCTCGATAAAGGGTCACTCATCCATTCCATCCTCTGGAGATTTTTTACCGACCTGAAAAAAGCAAAAGGGATCCCTCTTTCACTGGAGCAGAAAGACTTGAAGAGGTTGCTTAAGATAGCGAACGAAGAATTCATCAAATTTGAGCAGATGGGTGTGACAGGTTACCCCATGCTCTGGGAGGTTGAAAAAAAGAGCATCCTCGATGATCTGGTCTACCTCTTTAATGAAGAGCTGGGGAGCAAAGATTTCGTCCCCACCTATTTCGAGGTGAGTTACGGGATGAAACTCCCTGGTTCTCAGAAGAGTGAAATTTCCACGGAGAAACCAATTTTAATCACCCTCGGGGGGCAAGAGATCTCTTTAAGGGGTAGGATTGATCGAATTGATCTGAAAGAGGAAGAAGGAAAAGTCAAGGCTAAAGTGATCGATTACAAAAGTGGCGGGGCTTATGCAAAACAGAATGATTTTCAAGGAGGCACAACCCTGCAGCTTCCCCTTTACCTCTTCGCCTCCGAGAATTTGCTTAAACATCTCCGAAAAGAAGTTGAGGTGGAATGCGCGGAGTATTATCACCTTCAGGAGAGAAGGAAGAAAAGGCATGTCCGCTTTGAAACCGCTGAGCTGAGGAAAAGAGAGGAGGATCTTCACAGCATCATAAGAACCATTACCAGAGGCATCGAGGAAGGGATGTTTATTGCCAACCCGAACCCCCTTTGCCGAAATTGTGATTTCACATTGGTTTGCGGGACATGGAGTCGTTTCCTCTTCGATCGAAAGAAGACGGATCCAAGGGTTAAGGAGTATCTCAAGATGAGAGGAGAGGAGGATGTTTTAAGGGCTGAGGAGGGACAGGCATGAAACCTGAGGTCAGGCTGGCTGACCAGGAGCATCGTGACAGGGCGGTCAACGACCTTTCAGAAAGCTACATCATTGAAGCTGCTGCCGGGACAGGAAAGACCACTGTCCTTGTCGGCCGCATCCTGAACCTGATCAGACGAGGGGAGGCGAACCTTGAAGAGATCGTTGCGATCACGTTCACGGAAAAGGCAGCCGGTGAATTGAAGGTGAAACTGCGTGAAGAGCTTGAGAAGGCTACTCTTGCTGCCTCCGATTCGGTTCAGGACCATCGTCTGTCAAAGGCCATCTCTTCACTGGAAAGGATGCAGGTGACCACCATCCATTCTTTCTGTGCCTCTCTTCTTCGAGAAAGGCCTGTGGAGGCTGGACTCGATCCAAACTTTGAAGTCGCTGATGAGCTGACCGCTTCCCTTCTCCGAACAGATGTCTGGGATGAGTGGCTGGCTAGGGAGATGGACACTGAGGACCCCAGCTTGAGAAGGGCCGTGCTATTGGGGATCACCACAAACCAATTAGAAAAACTGGGGCAGGCGATGTTAAACCATCGGGATGTGCTTCATTACCTTCCATCCCCAGATCCTAAGATAGAAGGGTCAATAGATCGTTTTATCAAGTCCCTGAAGGAATGGATGAAAGAACTGAACCGTTTAAAGGGGCAGTGCAAGAAACCAGACGAGGACAGAGCATTCCAGAAAATCGAAGAACTAAATGACCAGGTAGTCGAGCTTGAAAGCCTTCCCAGCGAAGAAGAAAAAGAGGTCTTTATCTTCAGAAAGCTTTCGATCGGGTCGACAGACAGGCTTGGCGCCCAGGCGAGATGGAAGACCAAGGAGGACCTCGAGGAAGTCCGAAAAGTGATCAGTCAGATTTCGGAGGCTGTTGATGAGGTAAAAGCCGGCATGGCTGATTCGGTTCTCACCGGGCTGACCAAACGTTTGGTCAACTACGTGCAATCCTATGAAAAGGCAAAGCAGGAGCGAAACTACCTCGACTTCAACGACCTCCTCCTCTATACGAGGCAATTGCTCAAGGAACATATTGAGGTCAGGCAATACTTTCGTCAACGTTACAAGTTCCTGCTCGTAGACGAATTTCAAGACACAGACCCCCTCCAGGCAGAGATCGTCTTTTTCCTTTCAGAGATGGATAAGAAGACGCCTGCCCTTGAGTGGAGCGATGTGAAGGTTTCGCCAAAACGCCTCTTTCTTGTGGGAGACCCGAAGCAAAGTATCTACCGGTTCCGTCGTGCCGACATTGAAATGTACGAGGACGTCAAGAAAGGGATGGGTTCAGAGAGGCTCTTAACCATCTCTCAGAACTTCAGGTGTGCCCCGTCCATCGTTCGTGTGGCAAATAAAATTTTTCAAGAACTCATCCAGCGATCAACCTATGGTGACTACCAGCCGGATTATGTATCGCTGCATTTTGGCCGCAAGCAAAATACTGTACCGCCTCAGCATGGCCTCGTTCTACTCTGCCCTCCAGAAGACAGGAAATTTGTCTTTACCGATGCAGAAGATCAGAGAACATGGGAATCCCGATGTATTGCCTCATTCATTCAAAAACTGGTTGGTGAAGAGAAATGGCAGGTATGGGATGAGTCCCTTCAGTCTATGAGGCCTGTGGGGCTCAGGGATGTTGCCATCCTGATGAGAACCTACAGCTCCCTGGAATACCTTGAAAATGCCCTGAGATCTTATGACGTGGACTACAGGGTTGTCGGTGGAAGGTATTTTTACAAGAGGCAAGAAGTGGAGCAGCTCCTGGCCGTGCTCCGTGCTGTTGATAACCCCCACGACAAAGTGGCCCTCATCGCTGCCCTTCGATCCCCTTTCTTTGGCATTTCTGACGAAGAGATATTTATCTTCCACGAAGAGGGAGGGGAGCTGAATTACTTAAAGGGAGCGAAGGGAACACCCTTAGAGAAACCCTTCTTTCTCCTGCGAGAGCTTCACGAAATTCGAAACCAAACAAGTGTTGCAGCCGTCCTCCATCGGTTTTATTTGGCAACGAGGGGGCTGATCTTATTTCTCCTCAAACCCCAGGGGGAGCAGAGGGTGGCAAACCTGATTAAGATTGGCGATGTGGCCAGGGCACTGGCCGAACGCGGCACGCTCAGTTTCAGGGGTTTCGTTCGATGGCTGGCTGAGAGGCAAGAGGAGGAAGCTGAAGAGGAAGAGCCGCCGACACTTGAGAGGGGCGACGAGTTTGTGAAACTCATGACCATCCACAGGGCCAAAGGATTGGAGTTCCCTGTGGTCATTTTGGCGGACCTCGCCCACCAAGGGAAGAAAGGCAGAGATTTTATTGTAGACCGCAAGGGTCATAGAATCGCGATCAAGGTAGGGGGCCAGGATGATCAATTCTGGACAAGAAATTTTGAAGACCTGAGCAAGTGGGAAGAGATTCGAGGCGAAGCAGAAGAGAGACGTCTCCTCTATGTGGCGATGACCAGGGCAAGGGACTTTTCCGTTCTACCTCTTTATTGGGTAAAAGATAAAAATGGCGAACCCCAGATCCCTGAAATGAGTTTCCTGAAATATCTTCAGGATTATTTTCCAAGGCCCGGCGAAGTTCCATTTGGGCAATGGAAGGATGACATCATGTTCTACGACACAAAGAAGCTTGAACTTCAGATTGAGGGGAGCTCTGCATTCAGGTCAAAACTGAATCCTGAGATGGAGGGAGGGGAGGTTTCGAAAGGAATTCTTACCGAGAGGATTAAGTGGAAAAATTCCAAGGAGGAGCTTAAAAAGCAAGCAGGCAAGGGCCGTTCCATCACCACAGCCACAGAGGAGGTTAAAGCCGCGGAGGAGGTTGAAAAGGATGACGAGTGGTTGGTTTCTCCGGTGACCAGAGGCGAGGGAGCTGTATTTGGAAAACTTGTTCACCAGCTTTTTGAAAAATTGGACTGGAGCCAGCCCGATTTGCTTGAGAAGATGGCAGAGATTGAAGGGAAGGACCTTGGGGCAACAGGATCCATGATTAAAAGGGCAGGGGAGATGGTAAGGGAAGCAATTAATTCTGCGATCCTCCAGCGTGTAATTAAATCAAGCAACTATCAAAAAGAGGTTCCCTTTACCTATAAAAACAATGGCACCATTTTTGAGGGAGTCATGGATGTGGTTTTTAAGGAAGGGGATGGTCTGGTGGTTCTGGATTTTAAGACGGATTTCGTGAAAAAGGATGACCTAAAATCAAGGATCGAACATTACAAACCACAAGTTCGGGTTTATTCAGATGCTATTAAAACCATCTTTGGTAAACCTCCAAAAGAAGTCATTTTATTTTTTCTTCATCCGATGGAACCGGTGTCAGTG